>JBBSNQ010000174.1:0-4011 GCA_038232575.1 Solirubrobacterales bacterium
CCTTGGCGTTCACATGTAGCTCCGACGAGGCGTCCTGGTCGTCCTGTCCAGTCGATGGGCCGACCTGGCCGGTGCCGTCCACGAAGTCCTGCTTGGCCCCCTGGCCGTCGCCGTTGCTATGAGTCGCGCCGGCCAATCCGGGTAGCGCGAACACGGCCAGCGATGCCAGTGCCACAAGTGTGATGAGTCTGCTCACTTCGTCCCCCTCCGAATGGATGAATCGAACGGTCGCGACCGTAGCGCACGATGTGGACGGTTGTTGGAGAAGGGCTTTCATCGCCCGGTCGTCTTCTCCTCGCCTACCCGCTTCTACTGCGCCGCCAGCACGTCGGTTTGCCGTCTCGCGGTGGCTAGCTCCCCCGCCGTCCAAAGCTGTGCGCCGCAGGGGCGACGGTGCGCAGCTCGGCCGCCGCGCATCGCTCCTCCGCTTCCGCCGTTCTCTCTCCCGCACGTCGCTCCCCTGGTAGGCCGTCGGTACTCCAGACGCACCGCGGCTCGATCTGCCTCACCTGCCCGAGCGGCACGTCGGATCGCTCGAGCCTGAGCACCGAGTCGACGACCACGTTCGTCGTGCCCTCGCGGCGCTCGAGCCTGCCCTCCGCGAGCACGAGCGACTCGGTGCGCACCGCGAGCCGGTGGCGGTCGTGGACTGACGGTGAGACGATCAGGTTGGCGGTGCCATGCTCGTCCTCGAGCAGCATGAAGGCGACGCCCTTGGCAGTGGCGGGACGCTGACGAGCGATCACCATGCCGGCCACCTTCACACGCGCTCCATGGGGAGCCTGCTCAAGCGCCGCGCTCGTGAGGATGTCGTTTCCGAGGCCATCGCGCATCAGGCCGAGCGGATGCTCGCCAAGCGTGGCCTTCGTCGAACCGTAGTCGGCGACCATCCGCTCCCACGGCGTCATCTCCGGCAGCGGCGGAGCCTCGCCCGGGTCGAGTGGCAGCGCGAGCTGGGTCGCGCGGGTCGGCTCGCCACGGCGACTCCCAGCCCCGATCTCGCCGCGACTCTTTCCGGCGCCATCGCCGCGGCTTCCGGTGCCGCCCGCCGGAGTCCCGTGGGGGGAGATCCCGAGCAGCCAGAGCGCCTCGCGGCGGGTCGTAGCCGGCGTCGCCTCGGCCGCAGACTTGGCGCTCGCCGCATCCCCGGCGCCCACCACCAGCGCATCGCAGGCCCCAGCCCACGCGAGGCGCTCGAGCGAGTCGCGCCCCGCGCCGCAGCGCGCGGCCAGGTCGGCGATCGATGCGAAAGGGCCGCCCCGCTCGCGCTCCTCCACCAGGGCGCGCACGTCCTCTCCGCGCACTCCGGCCACGTATCCGAGCCCGATGCGGACGGCCAGGCCCGCCGGTACTCGATCGTCACCCGGCTCCCTGGCGCCCCCGGGCGGCTCTCCGGTGGCCCCGGACGCCACGGCGCGCGCCCACTCCACCGTGCACTCCGCGCCACTCGCCTGCACGCACGGCGCCAGCACGGGCAGGCCGCGGCGCTGCGCCTCGTGGACCAGCGCGTCGGGCGGGTAGAAGCCCATCGGCTGCTCGTTGAGCAGCGAGCAGAGCAGCTCGGGGCCGTAGTGGACGCGCAGCCAGGTCGACTGGTAGGCGAGCAGCCCGAACGCCGCCGCGTGCGCCTTGGGGAACCCGAACCCGGAGAAGCCGACGATCTGCGCGTAGACGCGCTCGGCGACCTCCTGCGTGGCTCCCCGCTCGATCGCGCCGGCGACGAAGCGCTCCCCGTAGGCGCGCAGGGCCGCCTCGGAGCGCTTGCGGCTCATCGCGCGACGGAGCCCCTCGGCCTCGCCGGGAGAGAAGCCGGCGAGCGCCATCGCCACCTCGATCACCTGGTCCTGGAAGACGATCGCGCCGAGCGTGTCGCGCAGCACCGGCTCGAGCGCGGGGTGCTCGTAGGGAGGCTTGTACTCGGGATCCTCGCGCAGCGCCCGGCGCCGCTCGATGTAGGGGTGCACGGCGCCGCCGATGATCGGCCCCGGGCGCACGAGCGCCACCTGCACGGTCAGCTCGTCGAGCGAGGCGGGCAGCGTGCGCCGCAGCATCTGCACCTGTGCGCGGCTCTCGATCTGGAATACGCCCACCGTCTCGCCGCGCTGGATCTCCGCGTAGACGGCGGGGTCGTCGTAGGGGATGCGCGAGAGGTCGATCCGCTCCCCGCGCACGCGCTCGATCTCCTCGACGCAGCGCTCTACCGCGGAGAGCATCCCGAGCCCGAGCAGGTCGATCTTGAGGAACCCGGCGTCGGCGCAGGACTCCTTCTCCCACTGCACCACCTGGCGCCCCTCCATCGCCGCCGGCTGGAGCGGGCAGAGGTCGATCAGCGGCTCTGTCGAGATGACCATGCCGCCGGGGTGCTGGCTCAGGTGGCGCGGCAGGCCGGTCGCGTCGGCCACGAGCCGCACGAGCGCGCGCCAGCGCGGGGTGGCCGCCCGGCGCGCGCCGATCGCCTCGGCCACCTCCTCGGATATGTCCCCCTCGGTCCAGGGGCTGACCGCGCGCGCGACCCGCTCGACCTCCCCCGCCGCCAGCCCCAGCGCCTTGCCGAAGTCGCGCACGCCCGAGCGCGCGCGGTAGCCCGCGAACGCCGCGACGAGCGCCGAGCGATCGCGGCCGTAGCGATCGTGCACGCGCGGGATCAGCGCCTCGCGGATATCGCGCGGGAAGTCGAGGTCGATGTCGGGCAGCGCGCTCAGCTCCTCGTTTAAGAAGCGCCCGAGCAGAAGCTCGTTCTCGACCGGGTCGACGTGCGAGAGCCCGGTCAGGTAGCAGACGATCGAGGAGACGCTCGAGCCCCTCCCCCGCCCCGGCGCCAGCAGCGTGCGCGCCGAGTCCCGGCCGCGGACCTCGAGCGCCACCTCGCGCGCGAGCTCGAGCAGGTCGCGGTGGAGCAGGAAGAAGCCCGAGAGGCCGAGTGAACGGATGACCGCGAGCTCGCGCTCGAGCCGGCGCGCTGCCTCCTCCGCGCTCGAACGTCCCGCGTAGCGCCTCTCGAGCAGCGAGCGGCAGAGCTCCCCGAGGCACCGGTCGGCCGAGGGGTCCTCGGAGCCCGGATAGCGGTAGCCGAGGTCGCGCGTGAGATCGAAGCGCAGGCACTCGGCGATCCGCCCAGCCTCGTGAACGGCCTCCGGATGGTCGCGAAAACGGGCCGCCATGGCCTCCGGCGAGGCGAGCGCGTGCAGCGAGTTGCCGCGCCGGGCGGGCTCGGTCTCGTCGAGCGTGGCGTGGGCCCCGACCGCGACGAGGGCGTCCTGGAGCGCGGCGCGCGAGCGGTCGTGGGCGTGCACGTTGCCGGTGGCCACGCACGCGACGCCCAAGCTCTCGGCGAGCTGGGCGAGCAGGCGGTTGCGGCGGCGGTCGCGGCGCGCGAAGGGCCGCTGGAGCTCGACCCGCAGGCGGTCGCGCCCGAAGGCCGCGAGCAGCCGCCGGCCGATCGCGGCGGCCGCTGCGTGCTCGGAGCGCTCGACCCTGCCGGCGAGCGCACCGTGGCGCGCGCAGCCCGAGAGGCAGACGAGACCCTCGGCGTGGCGCTCGAGATCCTCGAGCGAGGTCCGCGGCGGCAGCTGCGGGCGGGTCTTGCTCGCTCGGCCCTTGGCGCCCGCTGGCGACCCTTGCGTATCCGCGTGCCCGGAGCCCGCCGCCGGCCCGCGCGTGCCCGCGTGCGCGAGCGTGATCAGCCGGCAGAGGTTGCGGTAGCCGGCGCGGTCCTCGCAGAGGAGCGTCAGGTGCGAGCCGTCGACGAGCGTCAGCTCGGCGCCCGTGATAGCCCTCACCCCGAGCGGCGCCACCGCCTGGGCGAGCTCCATCGACCCGTAGAGGCCGTCGTGGTCTGTGAGCGCCAGCGCCTCGTATCCCTGCTCGGCCGCCGCCCCCGCCAGCTCGATCGGATGCGACGCCCCGTCGCGGAACGAGAAGGCCGAGTGGCAGTGGAGCTCCGCGTAGGACATGGGGCGAACGTATGTTCGCATGTTACGTTCGTGCGCGTGCCAGAGCCTCGAGCCCTCG
>JBBSNQ010000175.1:0-4005 GCA_038232575.1 Solirubrobacterales bacterium
CATCTACCCGGACAACGACCTCGACTACCCCTCGAACTTCCTCTCGATGCTGTTCAAGATGACCGAGACGAAGTACGAGCCCGACCCGCGCCTCTCGCGCGCGCTCGACATCCTCTTCATCCTGCACGCCGACCACGAGCAGAACTGCTCGACGAGCGCGGTGCGGGCCGTCGGCTCCTCCCAGGTCGACCCCTACTCGGCCGTAACGGCGGGCGTGGCGGCGCTGTACGGGCCCCTGCACGGCGGCGCCAACGAGGCCGCGTTGCGCATGCTCGACCGCATCGGCACGGTCGAGAACATCCCCGACTTCCTCGAGGGCGTGAAGAACAAGGATGAGCTGCTGTCGGGGTTCGGCCACCGGGTCTACAAGAACTACGACCCCCGCGCGCGCATCATCAAGCGCCACGTCGATGAGGTCTTCGAGGTCACCGGCGTCAACCCCAAGCTCGAGATCGCGGTCGAGCTCGAGAAGCGTGCGCTCGACGACGAGTACTTCACCTCGCGCAAGCTCTACCCGAACGTCGACTTCTACTCGGGGCTGATCTACGAGGCGCTCAACCTGCCGCGCGACATGTTCACGGTGCTCTTCTCGATCCCGCGCACCTCCGGCTGGATCGCCCAGTGGCTCGAGATGGTCGGTGACGAGGAGCAGCGGATCGCCCGCCCGCGGCAGGTCTACACGGGCGAGCGCGAGCGTGAGTTCGTCCCGGTCGAGAAGCGCGCGAGCGGCGACCCGCTGCAGGTGCCCTCGGTTCCGCTCGCGCCTTAGCAGGCCCGATGGAACCGCTCCGCGACGGCCACGGCAGGCGCATCTCCGACCTGCGCGTCTCGGTCACCGACCGCTGCAACTTCCGCTGCCAGTACTGCATGCCGGCCGAGGGCATGCAGTGGCTCGACCGCAGCGAGGTGCTCTCGTTCGAGGAGATCGAGCGGCTCGTGCGCCTGCTCGTGGGGATGGGCATCGAGGACGTGCGCCTGACCGGCGGCGAGCCGCTCGTGCGCCGGGACTTCCCGCGGCTCGCCGGGATGCTCGCCGCGATCGAGGGCGTCGAGGACCTCTCGCTGACCACCAACGGCTACCTGCTCGAGCGCGACGCCCGGGCGCTGGTCGAGGCGGGCATCGAGCGCGTGAACGTCTCGATCGACTCGCTGCAGCGCGACCGCTTCTTCCAGATGACCCGCCGCGACTCGCTGCCGCAGGTGCTCAGGGGCCTCGAGGAGCTGGCTCGGCACCCGGAGGTGCACCCGATCAAGATCAACGCCGTGGCGATGCGCGGCTTCACGGAGGAGGAGGCGATCCCGTTCGCCGAGTTCGCCCGCACACAGGCCTTCCAGGTGCGCTTCATCGAGTTCATGCCGCTCGACGCCGGCGAGGGCTGGACACCCGACGCCGTGCTCACCGGCGAGGAGCTGCGCGCGATCATCGACGCCGTCCACCCGCTCGAGGAGCTCCCGCGCGAGCCCTCCGCGACTGCGCGCGTCTTCCGCTTTCGCGACGGCGCCGGCGAGATCGGCTTCGTCAATCCGGTCTCGGAGCCCTTCTGCTCCGACTGCAACCGGATCCGGCTGACGGCCGAGGGCAAGCTGCGCACCTGCCTGTTCTCGCTGCACGAGACCGACCTGCGCGCTCCGCTGCGCGACGGCGCGGACGATGAAGAGCTCGAGGAGATCGTGCGCGGCGCGGTCTGGCGCAAGGAGCTCAAGCATCGCGTCAACGAGCCCGGCTTCCGGCGCCCCGCCCGCACGATGAGCGCCATCGGCGGCTGAGCGGACGGGGTTCGCGGCAAGGGACGACGGGATCTGCGCGGCGAGCGCCGACGGGCTGAGCGCCGAGCGACGACGGGCGAGGGAATCCGGAGCACATGCGCGGCTACAAGCTGATCGTGAGGATCGGGCCGAGCGTCGAGCGGCGGCGCTTCGCGAGGCTCGAGGACGCGATGGCCGAGCTCGAGTCGCGCGGGCGCGCGCTCGAGCAGGAGACGAGCGGGCGGGCGGTCGACGTCAAGGTGCGGCGGTTCGAGCCGGTGCAGCAGGTCGTCGCGCGGCTCGAGCTGATCGGCGCTGGCCGCCTCCGCGCCGGCGTCGACGTGCGCGGCGACGGCTCGGCCGAGAGCTACGTCGGCAGGCTCAGGCGCAGGCTGCTCGAGCAGCGGCCAGGCGAGACGGCTTACGACGCGCTGCGACGGGTGCTCACGGCGGCCGAGGCGGGGTGATGGGAGTCGAGGGAGGGCTGGCGCTCGAGGCGAGGAGCTGATGCAGCACAGCGGGCGCTGGTACGTGCGGCTGCCCCGCGCTGCCGAGCCCCCCTACCGGGTCTTCGTCAACGGCGTCCCGCAGTCCGAGGGCGAGGACTACGAGGTCCGGGGGAGCACGCTCGCCTTTGCCAAACCGCTGCAGAAGGAGGGGCGGCTCGGCTTCTGGCGCTGGCTGTCGATCTTCCTCTCGATCGCGGGGACCTACCGCAAGCACGACTCGGTCGACGTCCAGTACACGGTCCACGGCCAGGATCGGGTGGCGACGGGCCTCGACATCCTGCCGCCAGACGAGACCGCCTAACCTTTCCGCCCATGCGAATCGACCAGATCCTCGAGCAGCGCCGCCCCGTCTTCTCCTTCGAATTCTTCCCACCGAAGGACGACGAGGGCATGGAGCGGCTGCTGGGTGCGGCTTCCGAGCTCAAGCAGTACGAGCCCGACTTCGTGTCTGTCACCTACGGGGCCGGCGGCTCGACGCGCGACCGCACGATCGAGGTCGTCAAGCGCATGCGCCTCGAGCTCGAGCTCGAGGCGATGGCGCACTTCTCGGTCGTCGGCGCCACGCGCGAAGAGCTCGTGAAGACGCTCGCCGAAATGCATGCGGCCGACATCGACAACGTGCTCGCGCTGCGCGGCGACGCGCCCAAGGGCCAGGAGGAGTGGCGGCCCGAGCCGGGCGGCCTGCGCTACTCGAGCGAGCTCGCCGCGCTGATCTCGGAGAGCTACCCGTTCTGCATCGGCGCGGCCTGCTTCCCGGAGGTCCACCCCGAGGCCGAGAGCATGGCGCACGACATCGACTTCCTGAAGGAGAAGCTCGCGGCCGGGGCGACGTTCCTGATCACCCAGCTCTTCTTCGACAACGACTTCTACTTCGACTTCGTCGACGAGGCGCGCGCCGCCGGCATCACGGTCCCGATCATCCCCGGGATCATGCCGATCACGAACTACCACCAGATCAAGCGCTTCACCGAGATGTGCGGCGCGACGATCCCGGAGGCGCTCGAGCGCGAGCTGGCACCGAGCGCCGACGATCCCGAGGCTGTCACCGACTTGGGCGTCGCCTACGCGACCCTTCAGTGCACCGAGCTGCTCGCGCGCGGAGCGCCGGGCGTGCACTTCTACACGCTCAACAAGTCGCCCGCCACGCGGGCGATCCTCGGCGCGCTGCGCGCGGCGCGCCCGTGGGACCGGGCGCTCGCGCCGGCGTAGACCCCCACCTCGCGGCCCCCGCGTAGAGCCGCAGACCAGCTGGCGCTCGATCGCTCAGGCTGCCATTGCGCTCACGGCGGCCGACGGCTGACCATCACGCCAAGTCGCGTTTGAGCACCTTGCCGGTCGCGTTGCGCGGCAGCTCGCCGATGAACTCGACGTCGCGCGGGACCTTGAAGCCGGCGAGGTGCGCCTTGACGTGCGCCTTGACGTCGTTTGCGGAGAGCTTGGCCTTCGGCTGCTTGGCCACGAAGGCCTTGAGGCGCTGGCCGAAGCGCTCGTCCTCGACCCCGATGATCGCCACCTCTCCGACGCCGTCGAGGTCCGCGAGCAGGTCCTCGACCTCGCGCGGGAAGACATTCTCGCCGCCCGAGACGATCATCTCGTCGTCGCGGCCCTCGACAAGCAGCCGTCCCGCCTCGTCGAGATGGCCGACATCGCCCGTGGCCATCAGGCCGTCGATCACGTCCTTCGAGCCACCGCCCGTGTAGCCCTCGAAGAGCATGTCGTTGCGCACGAAGATGCGCCCGGTGTCGCCACG
>JBBSNQ010000176.1:0-3981 GCA_038232575.1 Solirubrobacterales bacterium
CGCGGCCGCGACCGGCTGAGCTCAGCCGGCGTTGAGCTCCGAGAGCGGCACGCGCAGCACGCTCTCGCCCGAATGGTTCGTGTTGCCGTCGCCGGGCTCGTTGGATACGTCGACGAAGCGGTAGCGGCCGAAATCCGGCGGGAGCCGGGGCACGATCATCGTGCGCTCGGGCGCGTTCGGCGCGCGCTTGGGCTTGAACGAGGCGACGGCAAGCGCATCTAGCTGCGAGTTGTAGAGCCAGACCTGGTAGACGCCGTCCGTCCGCGGCAGGTCGCGCATGCGCATGCGCAGAATCACGTCGCCACCGCGGCGCACGATCCGCGCCGTGCCGTTCGCGTCCGAGCCGCTGCCCGGCAGCGGCTCGAGCATGCCAAGTGGCGCGGCGGCTCCGCGCCCTCTGCCCCGCTGACCGGAGCGTCCGCCCCTCGCAGTCTCGCCCCGAGCATCCTCCTCGGCATTCTCAGTCCCGCGCGCGCCCCGCCGCTCGCGCGAGCCGTCGCTTATCGCCTCTCCGCCCGCCGGCGCACCAGGCCCGTCATCGCCGCCGACCAGGACGAGCGAGATCAGCACGCCGAACGCGACCACCGCGATCGCCGCTCCGATCACGAGCCGCCGGGAGGGACGCCCGGTCGCGGTGCTCGTGAGCGGTCGTCCGATCGCCGTGCTGGCGAGGGGTCGCTCGGCGGTCCTGCTCGCGAGCAGCTCGCGCAGCTCCGCGTGCACCTGCGCCACCTCGTCCGGTCCGTCGCGCCCGAGCCGAGCTGCCACCCGGTCGACCACCTCCCCCCGCCTGTGCGTGACCGCAAGCGGCTCCCCACCGAGCAGCTCGGCGATCTTCCAGTCGGGCATACCGCGGCCGAGCGAGAGGTCGAGCAGCGCCCGCGCGGCCGGATCGAGGCTCTCGAGCGCCTCCCTGAGGGCGTCGTCGCCCTCTGGTCCCTCTCCTCTGCGAGATAGACTCATGCGATGCGTTGGACGTTGGCGGTGGCGAGCCTGTGGGGATCGATCGCCGCGATTTCGCTGCTGATGCTAGTTGCGCCGACAGCGGATGCGGCGTCGGCGGCAGAGGTTCGCTTCGTACAGGCGGCGCCCGACAGGGCGCAGGGCCAGCTGGCCGTCAAGCGCGACGGCCGTACCACCCGCATCGGGGCTCCCGTGCGCTTCGGAGCCGCGGGGACCTACAACGAGGTCGAGCCGGGCACGGTCACGCTCGAGGCTCTCGCTCCCGAGGGACGGACCGCGGCCGAGGCGCCTTCGCAGCCGCTCGAGGCGGGCGAGCGCTACACGGTGATGCTGCTCGGGGGCGACCAGGGGCCCAAGATCAAGCTGTTTCGCGACGCAGAGCCCGAGGCGGGGCGCGCGAAGGTCCGCGTGATCCAGGCCGCGCCGGAGCTCGGAGGGCCGACGATCGAGCTCAGTGGGCGGGTCATCGCGAGGCGCGCCGATTTCGAGCAGGCCACGCCCGATGTCGCGCTACCGCCGGGTGCCTACGACCTCTCGCTGCGCCGCCCCGGTCCGGGCGGCGAGCCGATCCTCGCGCAGCGGAACATCGCGCTGGCCGCCGGCACCACCTCCACTGCGTTCGTCGTCGGCACCCAGGGCCAGCGCACCCGCGCACTGATCGTCACCGACGACACGCTGGCCCCGCGCGGAGCTCCCGAGACCGGACTCGGCGGACTCGATCGCGCACCCGGGCTGCCGTGGCTTCTGATCGCGCTTGCGACGCTCGCCGGCGGGATCGCGGGCGGCGCCGGCTTCGAGCTAGCCGGGCGCCGGCGGGATCGCGCTCGCGGCGATGCCGTCGAGCGCTGAGCGCAGCGAGCGGACTCGCCGGGGCCTCCGGGCACCCGCGGTGCGTCTGCTCTCGATCGCCGCCGGCGCGCTCGCCGCGGGTCTGACGGCGGCGGTCCTGCTCGCGCCGCCAGGAACTCGCGCATCCCAGAGCCGCGCGTCGGCGAGCCTCGCCGCCGGCATGGCCTCGCTCGGCGACACCGGCGAGCTGAGCGCGCCGCTCGCCCTCGCGCGGGCGACGGCGGGCGACGCGAGCGCTCAGCTCGCCGAGGGCGTCCGCCCCGCGCCGCCGCGCTCGATCTCGCTCGCGGGTGCGAGCCCGATCCCCGTCGAGCGAGTGGGGCTCTCGCACGGCGAGATCGTCGTCCCTCGGCCGGATCGCGCAGGATGGTTCGAGGCGGGGGCTCGCCCGGGCGAGCCCGGACGAGCCGTGATCATCGGCCATGTCGACACGCTCTACGGGCCCGGCGCATTCGCACCGCTGCGCTGGCTACGTGAAGGCTCTAGGGTCACGGTCCTCGACGCCCGCGGGCTCCCGCATCGCTATGTCATCTTCTCCCGTATCCAGGTGCCCAAGCCACAGTTCCCGGCGCAGGCCGTCTACGGGCCCTCGCGGCAACCGGAGCTCGTGCTCGTGACCTGCGGTGGCAGCTTCGACCGCGGAACGGGCTCCTATTCCGACTCGGTCGTCCTGCACGCGCGGCCGCTGTGACGGCGTCCGCTTCCTCGACGGGTTCCGCTCCCTCGAGCTCCAAGCCGTCGACGATCTCGCTCGCCCGCGGCGCCCCCTCGCTCGACATCGTCGCCGTCGACGACCTGAGCGCCTCCGCCGAGCGGGCGTTCGCCTCCGATCCGGGCGGCACCTTCTCCTACGGCACCTCGATGGGCTACCCGCCGCTCGTCGAGTGGATCGCGAAGCGCCACGGCGCCGACGTGGACCGGGTGATCGCCACCAACGGCTCGATGCAGGCCGACGCGCTGCTGTTCGAGCAACTAGTCAGCCCAGGCGACGTGGTCGTCGTCGAAGCCCCGACCTACGACCGCACGCTCGGATACCTGCGCGAGATGGGGGCCGAGATCCTCGCGCTGCCGCTCGAGGACGACGGCATCGATGTCGGAGCGCTCGAGCGCGCGCTCGACGGCGGTGCCCGTCCTGCGCTCGCGCATGTGATCCCCAACTTTCACAACCCGGGCGGCTGCACGCTCTCGCTCGAGAAGCGCCGCCGGATGCTCGAGCTCGCCGCTCGCCACGGATTCATGATCTTCGAGGACGACCCCTACGTCGAGCTGCGCTTCGAGGGCGAGAGCGTGCCGACGATGCTCTCGCTCGACGAGGCGGATGTCGTCGTCTACGCGTCCTCCTTCTCGAAGACCGTCTGCCCCGGCATCCGCGCCGGTTACCTCGTCGGTCCGCAAGCGCTGATCGGCCGGATCCGCGCGCGCGCAACGAGCACCTACATCTCACCGAGCATGGTGGCGCAGTCGATCGTCGCCGAGTTCTGCCGCTCGGGTGCGATCGATCGGTCGATCGAGACGATCAAGGCCGCGCTGCGCGATCGTCGCGACGCGACCGCCGAGGCACTCGAGCGAGAGCTTCCCGAAGCGCGCTTCTCGTCGCCCGACGGCGGCTACTTCCTGTGGCTCGAGCTGCCCGATACCGGACCCGACGTCGAGCAGCTCGCCAAGGCCGCGTCCGATCGCGGTGTGAGCGTGGTCAAGGGGACCGACTTCCTGCTGGAAGGCGGCGAGCACGCGCTCCGCCTCGCCTACTCCGGGGTGACGCCCGACGAGGCCAGCGAGGGAGTCAGCCGGCTCGCCGCGGCCTACCGCGAGCTCGCGGGCGGGTAGCCAACAGCACGCAACACGGCGTGCCCAACCGGATTCGGCAGCCGGCGTAGCCGGCGGCCCTCAGCGCCCGTAGCGCTCGCGCGAGAGCACAAGCTGCTCGGGCAGCGCGGTGCGCGGCGGTGGCGAGGGATCGGCGGCGACCGAGACCGTCTCGGCGACGCTGCGCGTGAGGATGTGCTGCTCGTCCGCCTCCGACTGCATTGCCACCTCCTCGGCGTCCGAGGAGGCGAGCGTCCCCTCGAGTCCCGGGTGCACGCCCGCCGCCCGCAGGTAGTGGAGCAGATCCTCGGCCTCGTTCTCGAAGCGCAGGATGCGCACCTTCGCCCCAACCTCGACGTCGGC
>JBBSNQ010000177.1:0-3980 GCA_038232575.1 Solirubrobacterales bacterium
GGCCGCGCCCGATTCGGACCCGGCCTTCGTGCAGAGCTTCATCAGGATCTGGATCAGCGAGATCGGCTCGAGCGTCAAGGGCCTCGAGCTGCTGCTCGGCGAGCAGACCGACCGCGGAGCGCTCGAGCCGCTCACACGACAGATGCTCGAGCTCGCCGAGCAGACGAACGTGACCGACTACTGGCTCGCGCTCGCCCAGCTGCGGATGGCGATGCGCCAGCTGCTCACCTTCTGGCAGAGCTACGACGTGCTGCTGACGCCCACGCTCGCCACGCCACCCATCCCGCTCGGGGCGCTGCTGCCGCGCGATGGCGAGGAGCCGCTCGCGATGCTCAACCACGCCGGCGACTTCGTGCCCTTCACGCCGGTCTGGAACATGACCGGCCAGCCGGCGATCTCGCTGCCGCTGCACGAATCTGCGGACGGGCTGCCGGTCGGCGTGCAGTTCGTCGGGCCGCCCGCCGGCGAGGAGCTGCTGCTGAGCCTCGCGGGTCAGCTCGAGCAGGCCGTCCCCTGGGCCGAGCGGCGGGCCGCAGCGATCACTGCGTAGCGGCGAACACGGCAAGCGTCGCCGTGAAGCCGTGCACGAAGTTGCGCTCTCCGACCGGCCCGATCTCGCCGGCGCAGAAGAAGCCCGCCACCGGAGCGCCCGAGAAGGCCTGCTCGAGCGCCGCGGCATCGTGGTCGGGCGCGCCGAACATGTGCGAGCCGCGGCCGTTGCAGGTGAACAGCAGCGCGCCCGCCGGTGCCTGCGGCAGCTCACGCGTCTGACGCTCGAGCGCGGCCTGGAGGTCCTCATCCGCAGAGGCGCCGTCGCGCACCTGCATGCGGACCGTCTGGCCGACCCTGACCTCCTCGCCGACGGCAACGGTCTGCTCCTCCTCGTCGACCGAGAGCAGGCCCCGGATCAGGAAGTCTCCGCGGTCGTAGTCGGGCTGGTTCTCGTCGATCACGATGCCCACCAGCAGGCCCCGCGCCGCGAGCGCATGCTCGCGCTCGTCGAGCTCGGCTACCGCCGCCTTCAGTCGTGCAAGCGCGGGTTGGCTCGCGAGCTCGTGGATGACGTTGCCCTCGGCAGCGGTGATCACCATCTCGGGTCCGATCGGCCGGGCGCCCTGGGAGACGCACGGCCGCACATCGACCCCGTGGAGCGCCACCCCGACGGCGCCGGCTCGGTGGATCTCGCCGTCGTGCATGAGGATGCCGTCGCCGGGACCGCCGCCCGCGCTCGCGAGACCGCCAAGCACGGGCATCCCCGGGCAATCGGCGCCGATCTGGCCGAGCACCGGCTCGACGGGGAACGTGTAGGGGTCGGCGAGCAGGATCGTCGCATCGGCGCCGTCCAGGTCGGGCATGCCGGCGACGGCGACGTCCGAGCCGCCCGCCCCGATCGCCTCGAGGTGGAAGGTCTCGACGCGGGCGCCGGGCAGCGCCGCAGCCCACACCGCCACGCCCCCCTGCTCGATCTCCCGCCCGCCGCCGACGACCCCCTGCGCCCCGCAGCCGAGCAGGGCACAGCTCCCGAGACGCTCCCTGACCGCTGCGAGCCCGCCCTCGGCGTGGGCGACGCTCGGCGCCCCGGCGAACACGACGGCCAGATCGGGGGATGCCCCCTCGAGGCCCGCGACAGCCCGATCGGCGGCCGCGGCGAACGCCTCGACGCCTCCCCCATTCGTTGCGAGGCCGCTGCCGGCCCGTACGCCGCTGCCAGCCCGCGCACCGCTGCCGGCCCGTGCCTCCATCAGGCCAATCTTGGCATGCGCAGCTGGGCCGCGTCCGGGGGAGGCCCCGGATCCTGGCCGATCAGCTCGCGCAGGCGCCGCGCTGCCGTCGGAGCGTCGGCTGAGCGGTTGTTGTTGAACATCACGCGCACCTCGCCGGCGTCCTCGGCGAGTCCGCGGGCGCGAGCGGCGATCTGCTCGAGCTCCTCGTCGGCGTAGCTCCAGCCGAAGCGCTCGGCGACGCTCTTGCCCGACAGGTACCCGCTCGTGTTGCGTCCGTGGGCGCGCATGTAGGCGAGGTCGTCGCGCGTGACCGCGTCGAGCGGCGGCATGATCGGCACGTGGTCGCCGGGCGGCGCATCGACGCAGACGAAGGTCGCGCGGCGCTCGGACATGAAGGCGAGGGTGTCGTGAACTCGATCGTCCTCGACCCAGCCGCGGTGGCGCAGCTCGAGCGCGACCGGGTGCGGCGCGAGCTCCTCTATCAGCCCGTCGAGCTCATCGAGCCGGTGCTTCCCGGGAGCGAACGCGGGCGTCAGCTGGAGCAGCAGCGAGCGCAGCTTGCCGGCCTCCTCGAGCGGAGCGATCGCCTCGACCACGGCGGCGGCGAGGTCGCGCTCGAGCTCGGGCGTCAAGCGGACCCGACCGCGCTCGCCCACCTCGGCGCGCGCACGCAGCTCGGGCGGGAGCGAGTCGAGCGTCGCCGCGTGACGCGAGAGCGCGCGGTGGAGCTTTACGTCGAAGGAGAACCCGGGCGGGGTCGCGCGCGCCCAGCGCGCCACGGTCGGGTGTGCGGGCACGGCGTAGAAGCTCGCGTTTACCTCTACGGCCTCGAAGCGCTCCGCGTACCAGGAAAGCCGCTCGCGGGCGGGCATCCCGCGCGGGTACCAGTCCTCGACGAAGCCCGGGTCCGCCCAGCTCGAGGTGCCGACGACGATCTTCCCGCTCACGACCAGCGACGTTAGCTGGAGCCCCGAAGGGTTAGGACGGGTTAGCCGGCGAAAGGGACGCCGCCCATCATGGGCGGCGTCCCCCCGCGAGCCGCTCGAAGCGGCCGCGCCTCCCTGCCGGTCGTCTTCGACGATCGGCAGGCGCTCGCTCGGCCCTGCCAGCTGTTACCGACCGGAGCTCTCTGCCGCCTCGTGAACGACGAAGTTGCCTCGCTCGATCTCACCGCCGCCGCTGAGGCTCAGGGCGCTCTGGATCCGGCGGAGGGCCGTCGGGAAGATGTCGCCGCCCTCGTTGAGCAGAAACTGGCAGAGACCCCGAGCCGGAGGCTCGCCAGAGGGGACGGGGAGCGGATTGAACTCGTCGTCTCCACCCGGCTCGCCGTTGTCCACGACCTCGAAGAGCACCCCGGAGCCCTCATCCACGGAGTCATCGCCCTTTGACTTGTCGACGCGACCCCCGACGATCGCCCTGTTGTCGTCTACCGCGAGGCAGGTGACCTCACCCGCGATGTCGATGTCGGGCTCGGCCTGGCGGAAGAAGAATCGTCCCTTCGGCTCATTCGCGCGTGGAGGGAAACCAAGCCTCGGCGGCTCCACCCTTGCGTTGACGTGCAGTGTGGAAGCATCGTCCTCGCTCGGTGAGCCGACCAGCCCGGTGCCGGCCACGAAGTCATCCTTGGGGCCCGAGCCCCCGCTGTGACTTGCCTGGGACGCCCCCGGCAGGGCGAGCGCAGCCAGCAGGGCCAGCGACGCCAGTCGCATCGATCTGTTCATCTCAACCTCCTTGTTGAAAACGTCTCGAAGCCTCATGCTTCGAGGGACAGGCTCACCCCTTGGGGCTGGCCCGCGCAGTTCGGCTTTTAGCACGCTCCGCTGCGCTCAATGCCTTACATCGGCGCGAAGGGCGCCTGACTTTAGGTCCGCTGGACGGCGGCCCGCGACGAAGCCGCGGCCAGCCGTACCCCTGACGAGAGAAGGGCGCCGCCCATCGGGCGACGCCCTTCATCCAGCTAAAGGCGAACTGGTTCGTAAGACCGCTACGGGCTTGAGCTCTCGGCCGCCTCGTGGACGACGAAGTTACCCCGGTCGAGCTCGCCACCGTCGGGAGTGAACTGGGTCTGGGTCGGGAAGATCGGCCCCTCGCCAATCAGGAACTGGCACAGCCCCCGGGCCGGCGGTGCGGCGATCACCGGCAGCGGCGTGAAGACGTCGTCGTCACCGGGCTCGCCGTTGTCGACGATCGTGAACAGCACCCCGGAGCCCTCGCCGATCGGGCCGCCGCTCTTCGACTTGTCGACCCTGCCCCCGA
>JBBSNQ010000178.1:0-3930 GCA_038232575.1 Solirubrobacterales bacterium
ATGCGACACCGGCGACGGGCCGAACGGCGACGTCGCCGAGGTCATTCAGGAGAAGATCATCGCCGACCTCGGCTACCTGCCCAAGAGCGTCGCGCGAGCGCTCCTATGGGCCGCCAGCACCCTCAAGTCGCACATCGAGGGCACGGCCACCACGCCGGCCCCCGCGAGCGCCGAGGCGGTCGCCGAGGCCCCGGCCGAGGAGGGCACGACGGCCGAGGAGATCGCCGAGGCCCGCGAGGCGCTCGCGGCGGCCGAGCAGCTCGCCGAGGCGCGAGCCACGCTCGCCACGAACGTCGCTTCCGACGCCGAACTCGCCGAGGCCCGCCTGGTCGTCGAGGCGGCCGACGAGGCCGAGCAACCCGAGCCCGAGGACGGGCCGGGAGACTTCGATACCGGCGTCGAGGAGGTCGACGCCGAAGTCGTCAAGCCGTAACACTCGCCCCACCAACCCACCACCGGAGGTATCCCATGGAAGAGACAGACCCGCTCGCCCCGCCCGAGCCCGACGACGGCGCGACCATGACGGTGACCAAGGAGGTGCTCGGCCCCGAGCAGACGGAGAGCTTCCTCGGCGACGCGGAGCGCGCCACGATCACGGAGGACGGCGAGGAGGCCGACGCCGAAGAGGCCGAGGAGACGCCGGCCGAGGCCGAGCGCAAGCAACGAGCGCTCAGCGGACGCTACGTCGTCATGTACTCGCCCGGCCCGCAGGGTCCGTTCTTCCTGCTCGGCGAGGACGTGCCCGGAGAGGGCCTCGAGCCCTACCTCTACGAGGCCGGCAATCAGGACGAGGCGCGCCGCGCGGCGCTCGAAGATAAGCGCGTGCCGGGGTTCGTCAAGCAGGCGCTCGAGGGCGACCGCAAGAGCGAGCCGCTCTACGTCGCCGCGATGCCCGCCGCAAGCTGGCGCCCGGCCCCGGCGCGCCAGCGCATCGTCCAATCGAGCTGGGTGTTCGGAGCGTGAGCCTCGAGCACCCGCGCAAGATGCCCGAGCGGGTGCCGCTCGCCCGCCCGCTGAGCGACTCGAAGATGCGCGCCATGACCAAGGCGACGCGGACGCGCGTGCTCCGCGCCGAGCTAAAGCGCCAGATGCGAGCCGGCGAGACGCTCTTCGTCGACGTCATGGCCGGCCATGACGAGTGGGAGCCGTGGGTTCGCAATATGCGAATCGACACCCTGCTCATGGCCGTGCCTGGCGTCGGCGAGGTGACGAAGAACGACGTCCTCGAGGCGCTCAAGCTCGAGGGCCGCGTCGTGCTGCAAGCGATGACGTTCGAGCGGCGCGGCGAGATCGCCCGGCTCGTCGCCTACGCGCTGAACCCCGACCCGGCCTTCGACCCCGACGGCCGGCCGTGACCACGAACCCGAGGAGGCAGGACCCATGCCCAACCCCCCGAAGCTCGGGGTCGGCCCGATGCGCGATCTCATCGCGAAGCTGGTCGACGCCGACGACGCTGGCGTCTGGCTCGACACGCAGCACTTCGTCGACCGGACGGGCGTGCCGTTCACGGTCACCCGGCCGCGACTCGAGGGCCTCGTCGAGCAGGGCCTCGCGCAGCGGCGTGACCACGGCGGCATCCCCGCCTATCGCGGCACGCTGGCCGCGCGGGTGCTCCTATGACCGGCGCGGAGATCGCCGTCGTGCCCGACGGGCACGCCGTCAACCCGGCCACGGGGGAGCTACTCCCGCTCGCTCGCGGCGGCACTGACGAGCTAGCCGGCCAGCTCCGCGAGGTCCGGGAGCTTGAGGGCCGGCTGCGCGAGTACAAGAGCGCGATCAGTCGCGAGCTACTGCACCGCATGGATCGCGCGGCCAAGTGGACCGTTCGCTACAAGGGCTGGAAGGTCGAGGGCGACGCGCCCCCCAAGCCCGACTACGATGGCGCGGTGCTCGCCCGCGAGCTAGGCGACCTCGTGAAGGCCGGGATCATCGACGTCGTCGCGCACGTCGCGGCGGTCGAGGCGGTCGAGCAGTGGAAGCCGAAGAAGGCCGGCATCAACGCCCTGCTCAAGCTCGGGAGCCCGGAGATCACGGCGGCCCTGGCCCGCGCCGAGGTACCGGCGTCGAAGACGCGCACCGTGCGCGTGACCGATGCGTGATCCGGCGCGGGAGAAGCGCTCCGTCGAGCGCTTCGCGAGCTACCGTGGCTGACGACGTCGCGACGCTCGTGCTCTGCTCGACGCCGCCGAGCTTCAACGCCGTCGGCTACACCGGCGGGCCGGGCTCGCGGTGGAAGGTCACGAAGGCGGTCAAGCTCCTAAAGCGCGACCTCGGCGTCCTGCTCATGGTCGAGCGCGTGGGCGCCGGCTACGCCTTCGTGCGCGTCGACGTCCGGCTGACCTTCCCGACGAAGAGGCGCCGCGACGCCGAGAACTACCGCGTCCTGCTCTCCAAGGCGCTCGGGGATGTTCTCGTCGAACGGCAGGTGATACCGGATGACCACGCCGGCCACTTCAAGTTCGGCGAGCTGTACATCTCACCCGAGCGCGGCCCCGCCCGCACCGAAGTCCTACTGAGCATGAGGCGCTAGCCGTGGCTCACTCCGGGCGAGGCGAGTGGGAGCAGTTCTGGAAGCGCGTCTGGCGCAAGGAGAGCTTCACGCGGCTGAGCGTGCCGGCGCGCCTGCTCTACATATGGTCATGGACGCATGAGGATTCCGCGCTCTGCGGCCTCTACGGGGTGAGCCCGCGCCAGCTTGAGCGCGCCCTCGCCGAGCGCGACGGCGGGAGCGACGCCGGCCTACGTCGCGCCGTCGTCGAGGCGCTGCGCGAGCTGGCCGTCAAGCCGCTCGTGCTCTATGACGACGACGCCGAGGTTCTATGGGTCGTGGGCCGCGTCGAGCACGCGCTGCGCTCGCCCACGCAGGCGGTGCGCATGCTCCGCGAGTACGAGGCGTGCCCAGCGTCGCCGCTCAAGGAGCAGTTCACCCGCAAGTACGGCGCCAAGCTCGACCTCCCCGCCAATGGCTAGGGAGCCCGTCATGCGCTCGAACCCGCTCGAGCCGCGCCGCGAGCGCTGCCCGCGGTGCAGTGTGCCCGTGGTGCGGATGGTCCTGGCCGGCGGCCTCGAGGCCCTCGTCGAGCCGCGCGAGCTGACCCTCGACGAGGTCGCCGCGCACGTCGGGCTCGTGCTCGCCGTCGACACGAACGGCAACGCGCGACCGATGCGCCTGCCGACCACGAGGCGCCACCACGGCGAGGCGGTCCACGCGGTTCACGAGGTCACCTGCTCCGGCTATGCCGGCCTGCCGATCCACGAGGACGAGCGCGTGCCCGAGGGCCTCGTCGCGCTCGTCGAGGAGGAGAAAGATGAACCCGAGTAGCCACTCCACTTTCCCGTGGCATACCCTATGCCGGCCCCTATGCCAGGGCCTATTCCTCTCCCTGTACAGAGACGTAGACGTAGGTCTGAGTCTCTGTCTTCGTCTAGGGGGGGTCCGGGGGGGATCATGGGCGATCTGAGCACCGCCGGCCCACCGGGCGGCGAGCACGAGCGGCCCTGCCGGCTCGCCGACGAGGCCGGCCTCGTCGGCCTCGTCGAGCACCGCTGCACCGGCGAGGTCGAGTCGGCACGGTGGCAGCTAGCGCGAGCGGCGCTGGCCGAGTGGCTCGACGAGTCGGACGTCGCGATCGGGCCGGAAGTCGTCCACGCTCACGACGCCGGCGAGCCGCACGTGCTCGCCGCGCCGCCTATGGCCCGCCCGTGGATCGCCGAGCGCTTCGCCAAGATCGTCCGCAAGGCGCTCGGCGGCGTGCCCTTCGCGCTGGTCGCCTGCACCGGCCGGCCGTGGTCGTCCGAGGACCCGCCTAGTGTACCCGCCGTACCCGCCGAGGTACAAGCATCCGCGACACGACGGAGGTCCGATGTTCAGTAGAGAGACGGTGCTCGACTTGCTCACCTTCGCGAAGGATGAGTGGTCCGTCGGGCCGC
>JBBSNQ010000179.1:0-3917 GCA_038232575.1 Solirubrobacterales bacterium
GACCGCGGTGGTCGGTGCGGTCTGGCATCGCTCAGCTCCTGCGGGCCCACGCGGCGGTGGACCCGTAGCCGGTGACCTCCTCGTCGCGCACTCGCGCGGCGCCGCCACGCTCGGTGCCCTGCACCGCGTGGCGATCAACCCGCCGCTCGGCGGCGGTGGAGCGCCCGAGGCCCTGGAGGCGCTCGATCTCGCTGCTCGCCTCGCCGCGCGTGGCCGGCGGGGTGAAGCTGGTGGCGGTGCTCTGCGCCAGCGAGCGCAGGTAGCGCTGCTGCCTGGGTGTCGGGCGGTCGTCGTGTGCCATGTGGCCTCCTTGGTCGGTCGTGGGCTGGGGCGCGCCCCTCATCCCGCCCGCCTGCGGGCGACCATGGGGGCGCTGCCTGCCCCGGCCCGCGGCCGACCGATGCCGCGTTCACGTGACGTCACCCGGCATCTCCGCGGCGGTGAGGGCGTAGCCGACGCCGCGGTGGTTGGCGATCGTCTCCGCGTCGGCGCCGGCCTCGGCGAGCTTTCGCCGCAGTCGGCAGGCGTAGGCCTCGACGACCCGGGTGCGGGCGTCGGGGTCATATCCCCAGACGTCGCGCAGCAGGTCGGCCTTGGTGTGGACGCGCCCCGGCTCGCTGGCGAGGCGGTCGAGCAGTCGCCACTCGGTCTTTGAGAGCTCGAGGGCGCGCCCGCCGTAGGCGGCGCGCCTGCTGGCGCAGTCGAGCTCGAGCGCCCCGATGCGCACGACCGGCGGCCGGCGCGGCGCGGCGGTGCGGGCGAGCACTGCCCGTAGGCGGGCGAGCAGCTCGAGGTAGGCGGCGGGCTTTGCGAGGTAGTCATCGGCGCCGGCGGCAAAGCAGCGCAGCATCGAGAGCTGCCCGGGCTCGCCCTCGCCGCAGAGCACGATCACCGCCACGGCGCTGTCGGCCGCACTGAACGGCTGCTCCCCGGCGCGCAGGCTGCGCAGCAGCCGGGCGTGCGAGCCGGGTCCCAGATCGAAGTCGCCGAGGACGACGAGGTCGGGCCGGTGGTTGGTCAGGCACAGCGCCAGCGCACCGACGGCGCTCGCCGCGACGGCGGTGTACCCGTCGGCGCACAGCTCGCCGACGACGAGCTCTGAGATGCTGGGGTCGCGGTCGGCGACGACGATCGAGTGGGTCACGGCGCTCTCCTCCTGCGGGTGGCTCCGCCCGGCGCGGGGCCTGTGGCCGCCCCGACCGCACCCGCAGGGTGCGAGCCTCTTCGGGGAGCCCAGGCGCCGCCGCCGGCGTGGCGGCGGGCTAGGAACCTGGGCCAGAGCGCGGCCGTATCGACCTACGTCACCGCCAGCTCACACGAGTTGTTCGCCGAGGTCCTCGCCCAGCGCAGCGCACCGGAGGGGTGGGCCGCGCTTGGACCCTCGTCTTCAAGCACTCGGTCGCCGGCTGATCGACTGCGGCCGCGTGGCCTAGACCCCGCGCAGCCGCGCGAGGGCCAGCTCCTCGCGGCGCGCGGCGACCTGGTCCAGCGGCGCGGCGAAGCGCTCCGCGAGCGCGGCGTCGGATTCGTGCAGGCGCGCCTGGGTCGCCTCGGCGGGCATCAGCAGCGCCCGCGCCGCGGCGTGGGCGAAGCGCTCGTCGTAGGGGCCGGCGATCGCGCCCTCCTGGAGGTCGAGCGCGTGGAGCGCCATGGCGGCGACGAACCGTCGCTCGGGGTGGTCTCGCTCGAGGACCTCGATGTGGGGGCGATAGCGCACGCCGTCCTCGACGTGGGCGGCGCAGCGCTCGCGGAAGAAGATCACGGTCATGCCCTCCTAAAGCGTCTGGCGGCCGACGTTCGCCCCCCTCCGGCTCCGCACCCCGGCGCGGGCCAGGCAGAGGTGGCGCTCGACGGCTCTTCTCGAGCCTCCCTCGAGCTCGGCGAGCTCGGCGTAGGTCAGCCCCGCGACCTGCCCGGCGAGCAGCGCCCGCTGGCGCTCGGGCAGGGCGGCGAGCGCCTGGAGCGCCTCGCGGGCGGCGTCGCGCAGCGGGCCCTCGTCGCGCCCGCCGGCGGCGAGCTCGAGGAGCTCCTGCTCCATGGTGGGCGCGCGACGCTCGAGCTCGAGGAGCCTCCAGGCCTCGTGGCAGGCCACGACGTAGAGCCAGCCAAGGATCTCTGACCGCGAGGGCTGGCGGCGAAGCAGCTGCACCCAGGCGAAGGAGCAGGCGTCCTCGAGCACCCCCTCGTGTGCGCGGACTCGTCCGCGCAGCCTGCGCATGAGGCGCGGCTGCAGCCGGCGGTAGAGCGCAGCCTCGTCGCCGAGCAGCGGCCGCGGATCGCGGCGGCTCATGCCGGCGCTCCCGTGGGCTGGGGGCAGTCGCGGGCCGTGTCGTCGTCGGTGGGCGCGATCGCGGCCTCGACCACGCCGGCGAGCTCGTCGATCAGCAGGGCGGCCCGCCGGACGGCGCCCAGCGGGTTCTCGTGGGCGGCCCAGCCGGCGATGTAGGGGAGGGCCTCGACGTCGATCGCCAGGCCGGCCGAGGCGCAGGCGACGTAGGACGCCGACTCGACGATCACCTCCTCGAGCCCGTAGCCCAGAGCCGAGAGCTCGCCCCGCTCGGCGATCAGCGCGTGGCAGAGCTCGTGGATGAGCACGGCCACCGCTCGGTTGGGGGCCAGCTCGGGGTCGACGGTGATCTCGCGGGTCGAGCGGCGACACGTGCCCGCCGCTCCCCGCACCCCGGGGCGCGCCCAGCTCAGCGTGTAGCCGACCTCGGCGACGAGCTGCGCGAGCGCCTCGAGCAGGTGGGCGTGGGAGTCGCCCTCGATCAACCCGCCGAGTGGCGGTGCGAGCGGCGCCGGCTCGGTGTCTGGCAGCGGGTCGGTCTGGGAGACGTCGAAGACCGCGCTCGTGCGGAAGATCGTCCGGCGCTCCTGGTCGCCGGGCGACTCCTCGTCGGGCTCCTGCGACGCGTGCACGCGCATCGGCGCCCAGATCGTCAGGCCCCGCTCGCCCCTGCGCACGCAGCGCCCCAGGCGCAGCCACGCCTTGAAGCCGGCCACGTGGGTCGCCGTGAAGCCGCGCAGGAACGCCTGGTGGGAGATCAGCAGCGTGTTCCGCGCCGAGTAGCCGTGCAGCACCGAGCGGGTGCGAAGCCACCGCGCCCAGCCGTCGCAGGTCAGCAGCTCGCCGAGCGCCTGCTCGAGTTGGCGGTGCTGCTGCCGGCGGCGTTCGCGGCGCTGCTCGTCGGTCAGCGGCTGTGACCTGCGACCCATCGGGCCCTCCGTCTCGGCGGGGCCCCGCCCGGTGCGGGGCCGTCGCGCCCTCCACCGCACCCGCAGGGTGCGACCCTGGAGGCGGACGGCCCGCGCCGGCGCTCGGCGCCACCCGCGCAGCTCGTCGTGTCGGGCTCGTGGATCAGCCGCGCTGTCGAGCGCGTCGACGCCGGCGAGTCGGCGCCGACTGGCCCGAGCCCGGCGAGGGGTGGTCGGCTAGCGCTGCGCGCGCTCGGCGGCGAGGCGCGCGAGCACCTCGCCGTGGCAGGGCCTCGGTGCGCACCAGCAGCCGAGCGTCCTGCCCTCGAGCTCGTGAAGCGCGGCGAGCGCTCCGAGCAGCTCTGGCTGGTGTGCCAGCCAGCGCTCGTAGCGCTCGATCACCTGCTCGCGCGTGCCGTCGCGGCCGACCGCGAACGGGTTGCCCCACTTCGAGGGGCGGCCGATGTAGACGTCGCAGCGCGGGCGCCTGCAGGGGTGACGAGCGGGTGGGCCATCGCAGCTTCCTCCGTCGGGTCGGTGAGCATGGTGGCCTTCGCTCGTGAAGCGGCCACCACGCGCAGTCCGGCGCGCAGGCAGGCGCCGGGGCAGGGATGCCCCTCCGCGTCGTGAAATGCGCGACGGTGGCCCAGACCGCCGTCTGGAGGCTGCCCGAGAGATGAGGCAGCTCGGCAGTCCGGACGCGCACCTATCGCGAGCGCATC
>JBBSNQ010000180.1:0-3904 GCA_038232575.1 Solirubrobacterales bacterium
AGCGCCCCGACCCAGCCCGCCACCGCGAGCGGCCAGCCGGCGAGCAGGTCGCGCGCGCGCGCGCGCCGGGGGACGCCCGCGGCCCCCCACGTCGCCGCGTGCAGCCGCGCCGAGTCCGGCGTAGGGCCGGGCCCCGCGCCGCGAGGCCCGGCCCCCCGCCGGTCGCGGCGCCGCGCCACGCGGCCACCTCGGGCGCCGCGGGCGTCTACCTGCTCGCGCGCGCGAGCGACCTGCTCGCCGGCTGGCCGCTCGCGGTCGCGGGCTGGGTCGGGGCGCTGACCGCGGTTGCGGGCGCGGTGATCGCGCTCGCCCAGGACGACCTCAAGCGCGTGCTCGCGGGCTCGACCAGCAGCCAGCTCGGCTTCATGTTCGTCGGCGTGGCGGCCGGCGGCCCCGCCGTCGGGATCTTCCACCTCGTCGCGCACGCCGCCGGCAAGGCGACGATGTTCCTCGCGGCCGGTGTCTTCCAGCACGCCCGCGGGACCACCTCGCTCGTCGGCCTCCGCGGGGCCGGGCGGGCCGACCGCAAGGCGTTCGCCGCGTTCGCGGCCGGCGCGGCGTCGATCGCCGCGGTGCCGCCGCTGGCCGCGTTCTGGAGCAAGGACGCGATCCTGCTCGTCGCGGAGGAGAACCCCGCGTGGCTGGCGCTGACCGTGCTCGCCGCCGCCGGCAGCGCCGCCTACCTGCTGCGCCCGGCGCTCGTGCTCTGGCACGGGACGCCGGTCGGGCGGCCGCGGCGCGCCGGGCGCCCGGCGATGCTCGCCGGCGCAGGGGCGCTCGCCGTGGCGTCGCTGGGGCTCGGGCTCGCGGGCGAGCTGCTCGCCGACCTGATCGGCGCACCGCCACCGGGCTCGTCGCAGCTCAGCGTCGGGCTGTCGCTGGGCGCGCTCGCCGCCGGCGTGGCGGCATACCTGGCCGCGCTGTGGCTGCCGGGCCACCTCCCGCCGCGCCTCGTCACGCTGGCCCGCGACCAGCTCGGCACCACCGCGGCGCTGCGGACGCTGGTCGAGCGGCCGCTGCTGCTCGCGGCACGTGCGATCGAACGAGCCGACCGCACGCGGCTCGACGCCGCCGTCGACGGCACGGCGCGCGGCGGCCTCGCGCTCGCCCACGAGACGGACCGCGTCGAGCGCGGCGGCATCGACGCGACGGTCGACGGCATCGCCCGCGCGATCGGCCGCGGCGGCTCGCAGAGCACGCGCTTGCAGTCGGGGCGCCTCTACGAGTACCTGCGCGACACCGTGCTCGGCGCGGCCGCGGTCGCGTTCATCCTCGTCCTAACGGCGGTGCTCGGCTGATGGCCGGAGGTGGCTCCTGATGCCCTGGCTCTCGCTCGCCGTCGCCGTGCCCGCCCTCGGCGCGCTCCTCGCCGCGCTGCTGCCCGCGCGCCTGACGGCCGCGCCGCGCCTAATCGCGCTCGGCAGCGCGGTCCTCTCGCTCCTCGCTCTCGTCGTGACCCTGATCCGCTTCGACACGGGCGCGGGCATGCAGCTCGTCGAAGAGGCGGTCTGGATCCCGAGCATCGACGTCGCCTGGCGGCTCGGCGTCGACGGCCTGTCGCTGCCGCTCGCGTTGATGTCCGCGCTCCTGTTCCTCCCGGCGATCGGCTACGGCGTCGGGCCGCGCCCCCTCACGCGCGCGGCCGCCGCGCTGCTGCTGGCGCTCGAGAGCGCGACGCTCGCGTTCTTCCTCGCCCAGGACTTCTTCCTCTTCTACGTCGCCTTCGACGTGACGCTCGTCGCGATGTACTTCCTGATCGCGCTCTGGGGCGAGGCCAACCGCCGCTACGCCGCGCTGAAGTTCTTCCTCTACACGCTGATCGGCTCGCTGCCGGTGCTGCTGGGGATCATCGTGCTCTTCCTCGAGAGCGACCCGGCGACGTTCGACATGATCCGCATCGCGCGCGAGCAGCCGCTCGCCGGTGCGGGCGCCGGTGCGTCGCTGACCTTCCTTGCCTTCTTCGTCGGCTTCGCGATCAAGACGCCGATCGTCCCGTTCCACACCTGGCTGCCCGCCGCGCACGTCGAAGCGCCGACGGCGGGCAGCGTGCTGCTCGCCGGCGTCCTGCTCAAGCTCGGCACCTACGGCCTCGTGCGGGTCAACCTGCAGATGCTGCCCGACGCGTTCGCGCAGTACGCGCTGCCGATCGCGCTGCTGGGCCTCGTCAGCGTCCTCTACGGCGCGCTCGTCGCGCTCGCCCAGCGCGACCTCAAGCGACTGATCGCCTACACGTCGATCAACCACATGGGCTACGTCGTGATCGCCGTCGCCGCGGCCGCCGCGCCGGGGATCTCCGCGACCGCCCGCGACCTCGCGATCGACGGCGCGGTGCTGCAGATGGTCGCCCACGGCGTGGTCACCTCGGCGCTGTTCTTCGTCGCGGGCTTCGTCCTCACGCGCGCGGGCACGCGCGACCTCGACGAGCTGTCGGGCCTGATCGGGCCGATGCCGATCTACGGCGCGCTGGCTGCCGTGGCGATGTTCGCCTCCCTCGGCCTGCCCGGGCTCGCGCAGTTCCCCGCCGAGTTGCAGATCTTCCTCGGCACGTTCGACGTCTACCCGGGGATCGCCGCGGTCGCCCTGCTGGGCATCGTCGTCACGGCTGCGTTGTTCCTGCTCGCCCTGCAGCGCGCCTTCCTGGGGGAGACGGGCGCGGCCTGGCGCGGGCTGGCCGACCTCAGCCGCCGCGAGCTCTGGGTGCTGGTGCCGCTGATCGTGCTGACCGTGGCGCTCGGGGTCTACCCGCGGCTGGCGCTCGACCTGATCTCCGCCGGCTCCTGGCTGCTGCCGTGAGCATGCTCGAGGAGACGCGCATGATGGAGGACCGGATGCTCGGGGAGCTGCCCTGGCTCGCTCCGATCGGCGCGCTCGTGCTGACCTCGATGCTCGCCGTGATCCTGGCGCTGTTCGTGGCGCGGGAGCGGCAGGGGAGGGTCGGCGCGGTCGTCGCCGGCGGCCATCTCGTGGCGGCCGGCCTCGTGGTCTGGGTGTGGCTCGACCTCGGCCCCAGCGCGGTGATGGAGGAGACGGTGATTATGGACGGGCTCGGCCTCGCCGTGATCGGCCTGCTTGCCGTCGCCGGCGCGCTCGGCGTCGCGCTGCTGCACCCGGTCGTCGCCGGGACCGACCGCGAGGGCGAGGTCTACGCCGTGCTGACCGCCGCAACGCTCGCCTCGGCGGTGCTCGTGGTGGCAGGCGACATCGCGCTCATCTCGATGGCGCTCGGGATGCTCTCCCTGACCTCCTTCGTCCTGACCGGCTACCTGCGCCGCTCGGCGCGCGGCAACGAGGCGTCGCTGAAGTACTACATCTACGGGACCGTCTCCGGCGCGGCGATGGTCTACGGCTTCTCGTGGTGGTTCGGCCTCACGGGGGAGACCTCCCTCGCCGGCATCGGCGAGCGGCTGCCCGAGGCGCCGACCGCGGCGCTGGTCGGCTCGACCGCGCTGGTCGTGCTCGGCCTCGGCTACAAGGCCGCGCTCGTGCCGTTTCACTTCTGGACGCCCGACGTCTACGACGGCGCACCGCTGCCGGTCGCGGCCTACCTGTCGGTGCTGCCGAAGATCGCCGGCCTGATCGCGCTGGCGCGGGTGCTGCCCGCGGCGCTGCCCGACGACG
Organism: Solirubrobacterales bacterium; assembly: GCA_038232575.1. Classification (GTDB taxonomy): domain Bacteria; phylum Actinomycetota; class Thermoleophilia; order Solirubrobacterales; family Thermoleophilaceae; genus JACCZP01. Next base: position 3,619 of record JBBSNQ010000180.1, read on the forward strand.
CCGCCGGCTGGTCGCTGGCGATCGCGGCGATCGCCGCGGCGACGATGACGCTCGGCAACCTCGCCGCGCTGCGCCAGCGCAACGTCGTGCGCCTGCTCGCCTACTCCTCGATCGCCCAGTCGGGCTACCTGCTGATGGGCGTCGCCGCGCTGCCGGGCTCCGAGCAGGGGCTGCCGGCGCTCGTCTACTACGCGATCGCCTACGCCGTCACCAACCTCGCGGCCTTCGCGGTCGTGCTCGCCGTCCAGCGCGAGCGGCGCTCGGTCGACGTCTCGGCCTTCGCCGG
>JBBSNQ010000181.1:0-3902 GCA_038232575.1 Solirubrobacterales bacterium
ATGCCTTCGACTCGTTCTCGCCCGAGGTGGCGAACCTCGCGCGGCGCTTCTTCGACGAGCGCTGGATCGACGCGCCCGTACGCCCGGCCAAGCGCGGCGGAGCCTTCTCCGCCCCGACGGTCCCCTCCGTCCACCCCTACGTGATGCTCAACTACACCTCGCAGCGCCGCGACGTGCTGACGCTCGCGCACGAGCTCGGTCACGGCGTCCACCAGGCGCTCGCGGCGCGCCAGGGCATCCTGCATCAGTCGACGCCGCTGACGGTCGCGGAGACCGCCTCGGTGTTCGGTGAGACCGTCGTCTTCGGCCGCCTGCTCGGGCAGACGGACAGCGCCGACTCGCGCCTCTCCCTGCTCGCCTCGAGCATCGAGGATGCGATCGCCACGGTCTTCCGCCAGACGGCGATGAACCGCTTCGAGGATCTCGTCCACGGCGCGCGCCGCGGCGAGGGAGAGCTCTCGGTCGAGCGCATCGGCGAGTTGTGGGCGGAGAGCCAGGGCGAGCTCTTCGGCGACTCGGTCGAGATGAGTGAGGGCTACCGATCGTGGTGGTCGTACGTCCCCCACTTCATCGGCACGCCGGGCTACGTCTACGCCTACGCCTACGGCCAGTTGATGGCGCTGTCGGTCTACCGCCGCTACGAGGAGGAGGGCGCCGAGCTCGTTCCCCGCTATCTCGAGCTGCTCGCGGCCGGCGGCTCGATGCCACCCGAGGAGCTCGGCCGGATCGTCGGCGTCGACCTCGCCGACCCAGGCTTCTGGGACGATGGTCTCGCGCTCGTCGAGCAGCGCCTCGAAGCGGCCGAGCAGGCCGCGCGCGACACCGGTCGCGTGCGCTCCTAGCGGCCTTCCCTAGCCTTCCCGCGTAGCCATGTCGACCCAGTACACGTTCACCATGCACGGCCTCACGCGCGTGCACCCGCCCGACAAGGAAGTCTTGAAGGACGTCACGCTCGCGTTCCTCCCGGGCGCGAAGATCGGCGTGCTGGGCCCGAACGGCGCCGGCAAGTCGACGCTGCTGCGGATCATGGCGGGAATCGACACCGACTATCGCGGCGACGCGCAGCTGGCGCCCGGCGCCACGGTCGGCCTGCTCGAGCAGGAACCCGGGCTCGACCCCGAGCGCGACGTGCGCGGCAACGTCGAGCAGGCGCTCGCCGAGCAGCGCGCGCTGCTCGATCGCTTCGAGGACCTCGCGGCGAACTACTCCGAGGAGACCGCCGACGAGATGGGGCGCGTCCAGGAGCGGATCGACGCCACCGACGCGTGGAACCTCGACACGACCCTCGACGTCGCGATGGACGCGCTGCGCCTGCCTCCGGGCGACTCCGCCGTCGAGCAGCTCTCCGGCGGCGAGCGCCGGCGGGTGGCGCTCTGCCGGCTGCTGCTGGGCCAGCCCGACCTGCTGCTGCTCGACGAGCCCACGAACCATCTCGACGCCGAGTCGGTCGCCTGGCTCGAGCGCCACCTGCGCGACTACCCCGGGACGGTCGTGATCGTGACCCACGATCGCTACTTCCTCGACAACGTGACCGGCTGGATCCTCGAGCTCGACCGCGGCCGCGGCATCCCCTTCGAGGGCAACTACTCGAGCTGGCTCGAGCAGAAGGAGCGGCGACTGGCCGTCGAGGAGCGCCAGGACAGCGCCCGCCGCCGCACGATCGCGCACGAGCTCGAGTGGGTGCGCCAGAACCAGGGCGCGCGCCGCCAGGCCTCGAAAGCCCGCCTGGCGGGCTTCGACCAGCTCGTGGCCGAGGAGCAGCGCAGGCGCCTCGACGAGGTGCAGATCCACATCCCGACCGGCCAGCGTCTCGGCGATGTGGTCGTCGAGGCCGACGCGCTCAGCAAGGGCTTCGGCGATCGCCTGCTGATCGACGACCTCACCTTCTCTTTGCCGCGCGGCGGCATCGTCGGGGTGATCGGCCCGAACGGCGCCGGCAAGACGACGCTGTTTCGCATGATCACCGGCCAAGAGCAGCCCGACAGCGGCGCGCTGCGCCTCGGCGACACCGTCGACCTCGCCTACGTCGACCAGTCCCGCGACGCGCTCGACGGCGAGCGCACCGTATGGGAGGAGATCTCAGGCGGCGCGGAGCACATCGACGTCGGCGGGCGCGAGATGAACAGCCGCGCGTACACGGCCTCGTTCAACTTCAAGGGCTCCGATCAGCAGAAGAAGGTCGCCAAGCTCTCCGGCGGGGAGCGCAACCGCCTGCACCTGGCCAAGCTGCTGCGCGGCGGCGGCAACCTGCTGCTGCTCGACGAGCCCACGAACGACCTCGACGTCGACACGCTGCGCGGGCTCGAGGAGGCGCTGCTGCACTTCGCGGGCTGCGCCGTCGTGATCTCGCACGACCGCTGGTTCCTCGACCGCATCGCCACCCACGTGCTCGCCTTCGAGGGCGAGTCGGGCGTGCGCTGGTTCGAGGGCAACTTCGAGGACTACGAGCAGGCGCGCCGCCGCGAGCTCGGCGCCGCCGCCGACCGCCCCCACCGCATCACCTACAAGCGCCTCGCGCGGGGGTAGTTCGCAGCTGATTCCGCGACGCTTGATGCCGGATCGTCGCGCGACGAGCGAGACCGATCCGCGTTCTCTCCGACCCGATCGGCTCCCTCCGGACCAATCCGCTTCTCTTCATGCCGACCCGCATCCACTCCGTCAACCAGTAGTCCTGGACACGGGCGCCCTCATCGCCGTCGACCGTGCCGATCGTCGCGTGATCCGGCTGCTGGAGCTGGCAGCGGACGTCCACGTACCGGCCGGCGCGCTCGCCCAGGCGTGGCGAAACCCGGCGCGCCAGGCTCGACTCGCGCGGGTTGCGTCATCGGATGGTGTCGTGGTTCACCCGCTCGACGCGGCCGGCGCCCGCGCGGCCGGGCAGCTGTGTGCCGCGACGGGTACTTCAGACGTCATCGATGCATCGGTCGTGCTCGTAGCCCGCGTCGCGGGCGGAGTGACCGTCACAAGCGATCCCAGCGACCTGCGCCGTCTTGACCCAGGCGTCGATGTCGTCCGCTGCTGAGCTCACACCGGGGTGAGCTGACCTCGCTGTCAGACGCCCGGTCACGCGCCGGCCGCGTGGTGATGCCATACGTCATGTGTGGTAGCTTGCGCCCGTGATGAAGACGACGATCTACCTGCCGGACGACCTGCACCGAGAGCTCAAGCAGGCGGCCAAGGAGCGCGGCACCAGCGAGGCGGCGTTGATCCGCAGCGCGGTTCGCCACGAGCTGCTCGGCGCGCCCGCCGGCCAGGCTGAGCGTGCGCAGCGGCGCGCGCGCCTGCTTGCCGCGATGGGGGAGCTCGACAGCTCGGTGTATCCGCCGGGCTACCTGGACGAGCTTCGCGCGGGATGGCGCGGCTGATCGTCCTCGACGCGAGCGTGGCGATAGCTGCGCTCGCAGGCGACGACACCCACCACGCCGCCGCGTCCGCCGCCCTCGCTGCGAGCACGGACGACGAGCTGGTGCTGGCGGCCACCACGCGCGCGGAGATCCTCGTGGGACCCGCTCGACTCGGAGCTGCGGCATCCGCGACCGCGCTGGCCTTCGTGGACGGATGCGCGACCGTCCCGGTCACCGCTCCGATCGCCGACGACGCAGCGATCCTGCGGGGGCGCCACGGCACGCTGAGCCTGCCTGACGCGATCGCGCTCGTCGTGGCCCGTCTGATCGACGCCGACGCGATCTGGACCTTCGATCAGCACTGGAGCGGCCTCGACCCCCGCGTTGCCTTTCCGTAAGCGCCCCCGGGGGCGTGCCGTCCAAGTTGACCGCCGAGCGCCGCGACGAGGGCCTCACCGGAGCCAGGCCCCGCGCAGGCAAGCGCCGGAGTGAAGGCGCCCGCGGCGCCTGGAGGCTGCGGACGCCGCCGGCCGGCCGCTCAGGTCACGCGGCTGACGC
>JBBSNQ010000182.1:0-3882 GCA_038232575.1 Solirubrobacterales bacterium
CCGCGCCGCCGGACGCCCGGGCCAAGCGCCGGACGGCTGCGCGCGGCGGGCGAGCGGTACGCCAGCTCGACGCCGCCGATCGTGACGCGCCGGCCGCGCACCCGCGTGCGCACGAGCTCGTTGCGGAGCACCTGCACGCGCGTTCCCCGCAGCGCGCCCCGGATCTTCGCCGGCGTATCGGAATCGCCGGGGGCGAAGAAGACCCCGCCGGGCGCCGACCGGCGCGAGCCCGAGCGCCGGCAGCACGACGACCAGGTCGAGGTAGAGCAGATGCACGATCCCGAAACCCACGAAGCCATGCAGCCCGAGGCCCAGGATGTACCAGAGCTTGACGAGCGCGACCGCGAACGTAGCCGCACCGGCCAGGAACACCCGGCCCAGCCCGAGCCGGCGGCCATCGGCGCTCATGTCAGGGCGTCGCAGCGTCACGAAGAGCAGCGTCGCGGCCACCGAGAAGTCGACCAGCGTCGAGAGCCACACGAGCGCCTCGGAGCGACTCATGGCCGCACCGCCGGCGTGGCGCTCAGCAGCGCATCGACCTCGTCGGCGGCTCGCTCGACGAGCGCCGCGACCTCGTCGGCCGGCTCCGCGAAGCGCCCGAGCACGTGGCGGGAGACGAGCTCGGGATCGGTCGAGTCCGGCCGCCCGACGCCCACGCGCACACGCTGAAAGTCGGCTCCGCCGAGCTCGCTCTTGAGCGACTTGAGCCCGTTGTGCCCCGCGAGGCCCCCGCCGAGGCGCGCGCGCACCTCACCGAAGCGCAGGTCGATCTCGTCGTGCACGGCGACGACGCGCTCGAGCGGCGCGCCGAGAGCTCCACGAGCGGGGCCCGCAGAGCGCCCAGCCTGGTTCATGTAGGTCTGGGGCAGGAGCAGCGCGACGCGCGTGCCCGCGGCGCCGACGCGCCCCTCGCTGTAGAGGCCCGCGTAGCGCTTGCGCGCGCGCCGCAGCTCCCAGCGCCGAGCGAGTGCCTCGCCCACCTCGAAGCCGATGTTGTGCCGGGTGCCCTCGTAGCGCGAGCCCGGGTTGCCGAGAGCGACCACAAGCCACTCAACCCTGCCGCCGCGCTCACGATGCGGCCGATCGCCGCCGACTACACGCCGGCGCAGCCCGCTCAGGAGCTCTCGTCGCCGGATCCCTTGGCCTCTGACTCTTCCGCGGCCTCGCCCTCCTCGCCCGCCTCGGCATCCTCGCCTGCCTCGCCGACGAGCTTGGGCTCCTCCTCGACCTCGTCCTCCGCCTCGATCTCGGAGGGTGCCCCGACGGTCGCGATCACGGTCTCGTCGGGATCGTCGAGGAACTCGACGCCCGCGGGCGGCGCGATCTCGGAGAGCGGCAGCGTTGCCGCTATCTCGAGGCTCGAGACGTCGACGAGCACCTGCTCGGGGATGTCGGTCGGCAGCGCCTCGATGGCGAGCTCGCGGGTGATGTGCTCGAGAACGCCTCCCTGCACGACCCCCGGCGCCTCCTCGACCCCGGTCAGCTCGACGGACACAGTCGACTGGATCTTCTCACTCAGGTCAACCTGCAGAAGGTCGACGTGCACGAGCTCGCCGCGCACCGGATGGCGCTGCTCCTCCTTGACGATCACCGGCCGCGGCTGGCCGGAGCCGACCTCGAGATCGAGCACGGCCGAGCCGGCGCTCAGCACCTGGGCCAGCTGCCGCGCATCGGCCTTGAAGGCCACGGTCCCATCGCTCCCGCTCCCGTAGACGACGCCGGGTACGAGGCCCGCGCGGCGCAGGCGCCGGGAAGCCCGGGAGCCGCGCTCCTCGCGCTCCTGGACCGGCAGCTTCGGGCGGTGGTCGGCGGCCATCGAAGCGAGTGTAATGAGGGGCTGGGCTCAGAAGAGCTGGTTCTCGCCCGCGAAGATCTCCGAGACAGAGTCGTCGGTGAAGATCTTGCGCACCGAATCGGTCAGCATGTCGGCGCAGGTCAGCACGCGGATCGAGTCGGGCGCGTCCTCGCGCAGGGGCACCGTGTCGGTTACGACGATGCCCGACAGCGGCGACTCCGCGAGCGTCTCGAAGGCGGCCCCGGAGAAGATCCCGTGCGTAGCCACGGCATACACCTGCGAGGCGCCCTCGTCGAGCACCGTCTGCGCCGCGGCGGCAAGCGTGCCGCCCGTGTCGATGATGTCATCGACGATCACGGCGACCTTGCCCTTCACATCGCCGATCACGTAGCCGATCTCGGCGACCTGCTGGGCGGGGCGCTCCTTCTCGAGCAGCGCGTACGGCGCGCCGATCTTCTGGGCGAAGCGGCGCGTGAGCTTGACGCGGCCCGCGTCGGGCGAGACGATCACCAGCTCGCGCGCCTCGCCGAGCTGGTCGGCGACGAACTGCGTGAGCACTGGCATCGCCGTCATGTGGTCGACCGGCTTGGAGAAGAAGCCCTGGACCTGACCGGCGTGCAGGTCCATCGTCAGCAGGCGGTCGATGCCGGCGGTCTCGAGCAGCCTGGCGACGAGCCGCGCGCTGATCGGCTCGCGCGGGGCCGACTTCTTGTCCTGGCGCGAGTAGCCGAACCACGGCGTGACCGCGATCACGCGGTGCGCCGAGGCGCCGATCGCAGCCTCCACCATCACAAGCAGCTCCATGAGGGCGTCGTTGACCGTCATGCCTGCGGGCTCGTGGCCGGCGAGCGACTGCACGATGAAGATGTCGGCGCCGCGGATCGACTCCTCGTAGCGGCAGTACACCTCGCCGTCCGAGAACGTCTTGAGGCCGGCACCGGTGATCTCCACTCCCAGGCGCTCGGCGATCTTCACGGCCAGGTGCCCGCCCGCGCGGCCGGCCGCAACCATCAGCCGCTTGTCGCGCTCGACCGGGAGGCTCGTCGAAATCGGACGTGGCTCGAGGCTGCTCATGCGCGGCTCTTCCTGTCTACCCGATCCGCGTAACCCTCGACGTTGCGCTGCTCCGGACGGGAGATCCCGAGCGCACCGTCGGGCACGTCGCCGGTTATCACGGACCCGGCGCCAGTGTAGGCGCCCTCGCCGACGCTGACAGGCGCGACGAACGACGAGTTGACGCCCGTGCGCGCACGCGCGCCGATGACCGTGCGGTGCTTTGCCCGCCCGTCGTAGTTGGCGGTGATGTTGCCCGCCGCGATGTTGGCGTCCTCGCCGATCTCAGCGTCGCCGATGTAGGAGAGGTGCGGAACCTTCGCGCCAGCGCCGATCGTCGATCCCTTGACCTCGACGAACGTGCCCACCTTCGCGCGCTCGCCGACGATCGCACCGGGCCTGAGGTAGGCGAACGGACCGACGCTCGCGTTCGCGGCGATCTCGCACCCGGCGAGATAGGAGTGCACGACGCTGACGCCGTCGCCGAGCCAGGCATCGATCAGCGTGGAGCTCGGCCCGACCGCGCAGGCGCGCCCGACGCGTGTGGCGCCCTGCAAGGTGACACCCGGGCCGATCGTGCTGTCCTCGCCGATCTCGACCCCGACCTCCACGCGCACGGTGTCGGGCGCGGTGAAGCTGACGCCGGCGAGCGCGTGCTGCTCGAGGAGCGAGCGCTGGGCCAGGCGCTCGACCTCCATCAGTCCCGCGCGGGTGTTGACGCCGATCGCGCTCGCCACGTCCTCGGTCACGTGCGCGGCGATCGGCTTCCCGCGCCCGCGCATGACCGGGAGCACCTCGGTCAGGTAGCGCTCACCTCCGACTTCGCCGACCGCGTCAAGCGCGGGCAGCAGCTCGTCGGCGGCGAACGCGTACGCGCCGATGTTGACCTCCCGGATCGCGAGCTCGGAAGCTGGTACGCCCTCGGTCGACTTGGTCTCGACGATCCGCTCGACAAGCCCTCCCTCACTGCGAACGATCCGCCCGTAGCCGGCTGGGTCGATCCTGTCGGTGGTGAGCAGCGTCGCCGCCGCCGC
>JBBSNQ010000183.1:0-3811 GCA_038232575.1 Solirubrobacterales bacterium
CCATCGCGAGGAACGACTTGCCCGTGCCGGCCGGCCCGATGCCGACGACGATCGTCGAGCGGCGCATCGCGTCGACGTAGAGCTTCTGGTTGACGGTCTTGGGCGCGACCTTGATGCCGCGGTGGCGCCAGACGACGTCGTCGAGGATCTGGCTCGGGCTCTCGTGGCGATCGAGCGCCCCCGTGACCGCGTCGATCGTTCCCGGAGCGAGCTCGTGCCCTTGGCGCACGAGGTCAGAGAGCTCGCGCACAACGGTCTCTCCAAGTGCGACCTCCTCGGCGGCGCCGTCGAGGGTGAGCAGGTTGCCGCGCAGGTAGACGCCGCAGTCGAGCCGTCGCTCGAGCTCCTTGATGACGGCGTCGTGACCGGACGCGAGCTCGACTGCCACGTCGTCCGCTAGCTCCACCTGCGTACGCACCTGCGCGGATTGTAAGCGGCGCCGCGCCACCTGGGTAACGGTCGCCACCGCCTCGGCCCTGGACGGCAGCCCCCGCCGTCCCCTTGCGCCAGCCACCTAGACTCGCGGCGCGATGGCGGACGGCGTCCTGATCCTGGCCGCCGGTGCCGTGCTCACGCTCGGCGTAGCCGCCACGCTGGTCGCCGGGCGCCTGCGCGTGCCCGGCCTGGTGCTCTTCCTCGGGCTCGGGATGCTGCTCGGCTCGGGCGGGCTCGGGTTGGTGCACTTCGACAACGTCGAGCTGGCGCGGACGCTCGGCGTGATCGCGCTGTCGCTGATCCTCTTCGAGGGTGGACTCGCGGCCGGCTGGAGTGAGATCCGCCCGGTGCTCGGCACCGGGCTGACGCTCGCGACCCTGGGCACCTTCATAACCGCGATCCTGACCGGGCTCGCAGCCTCCTGGCTGCTCGACCTGTCGCTGCTCCAAGGCCTGCTGCTCGGGTCGATCGTCTCGGCGACCGACAGCGCGGCGATCTTCTCGGTCCTGCGTGGGTCGAGCATCCGGCGGCGGCTCGCGCGGACGCTCGAGGCCGAGTCGGGCATGAACGACCCGGTCGCGGTGCTGCTCGTGCTCGGCTTCATCGCCCTGATCCAATCCCCGGGCTATGGCGTCGCGGACTTTCTGACCGACTTCGCGACGCAGCTCGCGATCGGCGGCGCCGTCGGGGCGCTCGTCGGCCGCGGCGCCGTGACCGCCTTCACACGCGCGCGCTTTGCCTCGACCGGGCTCTACCCGGTAGCGTCGATCGCCTCCGCCGCGATCGGCTTTGGAGCGGCGGACGTCCTCGGCGGATCCGGCTTCTTCGCCGTCTACCTGACGGGCCTCGCGCTCGGCGGGCAGGGCATTCCGGCCAAGCAGACGATCGAGGCGTTCCACTCCGGCGTCGGCTGGGTGAGCCAGATCGGTCTCTTCTTCGCGCTCGGCCTGCTCGTGCGACCCGACGCGCTCGGGGCGGTCGCGGTCGACGGGGTGATCCTCACCGTCGTGCTCACGCTTGTCGCGCGGCCGCTGGCGGTGCTGGTCTCAACTCGCGTCGGCGCCTACCCCCTGCGCGACGCGCTGCTCATCTCCTGGGCTGGCCTGCGCGGCGCGATCCCCATCGTGCTCGCCACCTTTCCCGTCATCGCGGGGATCGAGCCGGGGCAGTCGTTCTTCAACCTCGTCTTCTTCGTCGTGCTCTTCTCGACCCTGCTCCAGGGCGCGACCTTCGAGCCGCTCGCGCGCTGGCTCGGGCTCACCGCAAGCGAGCCTGCGCTGCCGCCGCCGATCATCGAGGGCGGCACGATCCGCCGCCTCGGCGCCGAGGTGCTCGAGCATCCAGTCGGGGACGACGATGCGATCGTCGGCCGGCGGGTGAACGAGCTCGGACTCCCGCGCGAGGCGCTCGTGAGCGTGATCGTGCGCGCCGGCCAGGCGCTGCTGCCACGCGGCTCGACCGAGATCGAGGCCGGCGATCGCCTGCACATCCTCGTGCGTCAGCCGGTGCGCGCGCTCGTCGAGCAGCTCTTCGGCCGCTGGCGCGACGGTCCGATCGCCGAGCCTCCGCCGGCGCCCCTGCGCCCACGCGGGCGCTCGCAGATCTTCTCGGTGGGCCGCTGGAGGCCGGCCGACGGCGACCCCGCGAGCCCCGCGCAGATCGCCGGGGTGAAGGTGATCCAACACCTGCGGACCCGGCGCGGCAGGGCTGGGGCGCTCGTCCAGCTCGAGGACGGCCGCTTCGCCGTCACCGACGAGGAGGTGGTTGCCGTCGGCGGCCCGCGGCAGCTCTATCGCTACTGCCGCGAGCGCATCGGCCGGGCGGACGGCGACGAGCCGCGCGCCTGGTTCCAGGAGGTCGCGGGAGCGCTCTCGGACTCGCCCCGCCGCTGAGCGCCGAGCAGCAGGGCGCTCCAACCGTCGAGCGATCGCCGCCGGCGCTCAACCAGCGGCGCGAAGGCGTCCGCCACCTCGTCGGCCTCCTGCTCGAGCAGCCCTGAGACGATCAGATCCGCCGGCGGCTCCCGCATGAGCGCTGCCACCGCCAGCAACAGCGGGCGCGTGAGGTTGGCGATCCACACCTCGGCCCAAGGCGCCGGCTGCTGGCGCAGATCGAAGCGCTCGATGCGCCGGATCTCGACCCCGTTTGCGAGCGCTGCCGCGGCCGTCGCCTCGATCGCCGCGCGTTCGGAGTCGAGCGCGGCACAGTCCCCGAAGCCGAGCTTCGCCGCGGCGATCGCCAGCACGCCCGAACCACAGCCGAGGTCGGCAAGCGAGCGCCGCGCCGGAGGATCGGCCAGCGGCCCTCGCACCGGAGGATCGACCAGCGGCCCCCACGCTGGAGGATCGACCGGCGACCCTCCCGCCGCAAGCTCGAGCAGCAGCTCGAGGCACAGGCGCGTGGTCGGATGCGAGCCGGTGCCGAAGGCCTGTCCGGGGTCGATCACGAGATCGTGCACGCCCGCCCGCTCGACGCGGTCCTCCCAGGGCGGGCGCAGAGCGAGCCGCTCGCCCACCACGACGCCGGTGTGGAAACGCTTCCAGCGCTTCTCCCAATCCTCTCCCACGTCCTCGCCGCTGACCGCGACGCGCACGCCCGCGAGCTCGGCCTCGCCCCGCGGCAGCGCCGGCAGCTCTCCGGCCGCGCCGTAGATGGCGTACTCCACGAAGCCCTCGCCGTCGACCTGCTCGACGCCGCCCGGCGCCAGCTCGAGCACGGCCGCGAGCACGCGCTCGGCGGACGCTGCCGGGGCACGGATGGCGAGCCGGATCAACGAGGGCCATCCCGGGCGACTGCGCCGGCGGTGACGAGACCCAGGAGCCTTCTCCGGGATCGACCATGGCCACGCCAATGGTATTCTCCAACCATACGTGCAACCATCGACAAGGCAGGACGGCTCGTCATCCCCAAGCCGCTGAGGGAGCGCATCGGCCTGCGTCCAGGGGAGGTCGAGGTGCAGGCGGACGGTGCGGGCATACGTGTCGCGCCACTGGCCGGCGACGCGCTGGACGAGCGGCAGGGCAGGCTCGTCATACCGCCGGCCGAAGCGTCGATCGACGACGACACGGTGCGGTCGCTGCGCGATGCCGGCCAGCGTTAGGCCCGGCGCCGATCTGCTCGTAGACACGAGCGTGGCAGTCGCCCTCACCGTCAGCGACCATCGAGCGCACGCAGCGACCTTCGAAACGCTGGCGAACCGTCGGCTCGGCCTCGCCGGTCACGCGGCGTTCGAGACGTTCTCGGTGCTCACCCGACTCCCCACTCCCACCCGGCGCACACCCGCTGCAGTCGCTCGATTGCTCGACGTGAGCTTCCCGCACACGATGTTCCTCGGGCCTGCGGCGGCCCAGTCGTTGCTCGCCGGACTTGAATCCAA
>JBBSNQ010000184.1:0-3810 GCA_038232575.1 Solirubrobacterales bacterium
CCGGTGCCTTGGCCGGTGACCCTGCATCGAAGGGCGGTTGGGGGTCGTACTCGATCGCGAGCTGGATCGCCTGGGCGACGTCGTCGCCGGCTTCGAGCTGGATCAAGCGCAGCGCCATGTCGATCCCCGCGGAGACCCCGGCCGCTGTGATCACCTTCCCCTGCTCGACCACCCGCTCATGGGTCGGCTCCGCTCCGTACTCGCGCAGGTGGTCGAGGAAGAGCCAGTGCGAGGTCGCCTTGAGCCCGTCGAGGATCCCGGCTGCGCCGAGCAGCAGCGAGCCCGTGCATACCGAGGTCGTCCAGCGAGACGAGCCGTGTGCCGAGCGGATCCAGTCAAGCAGCGCCTCGCCTGCCGCGTCCCGCGTGCCTTCTCCGCCCGGGAGGACGATGACGTCGGGAGTCGGCACGTCCTCGAGGGCATAATCGGCGACGAGCGCAAGCGCCTGGGTGTCGCATCGCTTCGGACCGGGCTCGGCGGCCACGAAGCGAACCTCGGCGCCTGGGAGGCGGCTCAGTGCCTCGTAGGGGCCCACTGCGTCGAGCGCCGTCATCCGGTCAAACAGGGCAATGGCGATCTCCACGGTCGCCGACCCTCGCGCGCGAGGGTGGATGGGCCGAGCGCCGGGGCGAGTCCTGCCCGGTCCACTCAGGACGGGAGGCGCACACCCAGCGGGGCGCTCAGTCCGGGATGTAGTCGAACGTGTCGGGGTTCGGGCCGATGCGTCCGTCCTCGCCGCGGTCGAGGGCGTCGATCTGCTCGGCCTGATCGGAGCTGAGCTCGAAGTCGAAGAGCTCGAAGTTCTCCTGGATCCGATCGGGGGTCGTCGACTTGGGGAAGATGATGTCCCCGCGCTGGATGTGCCAGCGCAGGACGACCTGCGCCGCCGACCTGTCGAGCTCCTCCGCGATGCCGGCGACGACCGGATCGCCGAGCAGGTCGCCGCCTTGCGCGAGCGGGGACCAGGCCTCGGTCGCGATGCCGTGCTCGCTGCCGTAGGCGCGCACCTCGGCGTTCTGCTGGTAGGGGTGCACCTCGATCTGGTTGACCGCGGGGGTCACCTCGGCCTCGGCAGCGAGCCGCTCCAGGTGATCGACCTGGAAGTTCGACACGCCGATCGAGTGCGCCCGGCCTTCTGCGTGAAACTCCTCGAGCGTCTTCCACGTGGAGACGAAGTCGCCGTCGTAGCGCGTCGGCAGCGGCCAGTGGATGAGGAAGAGGTCGACGTGGTCGAGGCCGAGCTCGGAGAGCGTCTCGTCGAAGGACCGGCGCGCGTCGTCCGGGCGATGGAAGCCGTTGTTGAGCTTGCTCGTGACGAAGACGTCGGCTCGCTCGAGATCCGACGCCTGGAGCGCCTCGCCGACCTGCCGCTCGTTGCCGTACATCTGCGCGGTGTCGAGGTGCCGGTAGCCGACCTTCAGCGCCTCGCCCACGGCGCGCGCGGTGTCCTTGGGCTCGATCTGAAAGACGCCGAAGCCAAGCTGCGGGATCGACTGGCCATCGTTTAGCTCGATCGACGGAACAACGCTCATGTGCGTTCTTGGCCTTTCGTCGGGGTGCGGATCTTGGACGGAGTCATCGGCAGCATCGGCAGCGAAGACCAACGCGTCCGTGGGCCCGACCCTAACGAGGTCGAGCAGCCTGGCGCGAGAGCCGCTCGTCTCGCCGGGAGTAGGGTTTCTTCGGTCGCGCTCGCCGTCTCAGCGCGGTGGATCCGACGCGCATGACCACCCTGACACCGCTTCCTGACGTCGACACCGTCGACGAGACCGTGACGCTCGGCGACCGCGTTCTGAGCGTTGTGCACCCTCGGGCGGGGGAGGCGCGGCTCGGCGATGAGGCCTTCGGCGACGAGGTCGTCATGCCCTATTGGGCGGAGATGTGGCCGAGCGGCCTCGCTTTGGGTCGGGCGCTGACGGGAAGGTCGCTGCGCGGAGCGCGGACGCTCGAGCTCGGCTGCGGCGCCCTGGCGCTCCCGAGCATCGCCGCCAGCCTCGCCGGTGGCAGGGTGCTCGCGACCGATTGGTCCACGGACGGCGTCGCCTTCGCGACCCGCAACGCCCAGCGCAGCAATGCGCAGGTCGAGACCGCGGTGTGCTCGTGGACTGAGCCCGAGCTGCTCGAGTCGCGCGCCCCGTGGGATCTCGTGCTGGCCGCGGACGTCCTCTACGAGCAGCGCGCGGCCGACCTCCTGGTCGACCTGCTCACTCGGCTCGTGGGTGCGCGCGGCTCGGCGTGGATCGCGGATCCGGGCAGGGAGCCCGCGGAGCGTTTCTTGGAGCGAGCGGAGGAGCGCTTTGAGATCAAGCGCACCGAGAGCGAGGCGGAGCGAGTGATGATCTACCGCCTACGCCCGGCGGGACACGGCTGACGCTTCCCTGCGGCGAGCAAAACCCGTTCCTGCGGCGAGCAGAACCCCTGCCGCGGACGGGCTCGGCAAGCGCTTGTGTACGCAATGGCGTACCGTATACTGCGAACATGCCTCAGACGGTCCCGGTCCGCGAGTTCCGTAGCAGCCTGGGCAAGCTGCTCGATGAGGTCGCCGATCGCCGCGAGCATGTGCTCATTACGCGCAACGGCAGGCCAGCCGCGGCCCTGGTCCCGATCGACGAGTACGAGGCGCTCGAGGAGACTGCCGAGATCCTCTCCGATCCAGACGCGCTGGCGGCGCTCGAGGCCGGCCTCGCGGAGCTCTCGCGGGATGAGATCGTCACGCTCGACGAGCTTCGCCGCGAGCTAGCCGATCGACGACGAGCCTCCTGAGCGTTGGCGCGAGTCGTGCTCGCGCGGCGGGCTCGGCGCGAGTTGCTCGCACTGGACTGGCCGCTGATCGACGCCGTCAACGACGCACTCGGCCTGCTTGCGAGCGATCCAGGTGCCGGATATCCCCTGCGCGGGCGGCTCGCTGGCCTGCGTTCGCTGCGCATCGGCTCCTACCGGATCATCTACCAGGTGATCGACAACGATCAGACGGTCCGCGTTGCCGCTATCGGTCACCGCTCGGCTGTGTACCGCGCCGACCCTCGCTGAACCGGCCGCTCGCCGCGGGGGCCTCCCGCGTCCCTCGGACATGCAAAACCCTACATTCGACGCCTCCGAGATATCGAGTGTCCCGTTATGCATGAGGAGCATGCATTTCTCGACACTCGCTGCATGAGCAGCGCCGAATGTCGACTTATGCATGTGACCATCAGGCGTCGACCGATCGTGGGCCCCCGATCGTATGGCCCGATCGCGGGTCCCGATCTTGGCCCCGATCGGGTGGGCCCTCGAGCGGCATCGTGCCATGAGGCGTCAACCAGCCCGCGGATGCTCCACCATGCACCCGTAGGCCAGCGTCGATCCCGAAGGAGAAGCCATGTCCACCTCCACGAGCCTCACGCGCCCCCGCAGGGGCAAGATGATCGCCGGCGTGTGTTCCGGCATCGCCAAGCGGTTCGGATGGTCGCGCACGCTCGTGCGCGCCGCATTCGTCATCTCCTGCGTGCTCCCAGGCCCGCAGATTCTGATCTATCTGCTGCTCTGGGTGGTGATGCCGAAGGATTCGCGCTGAGCCGCGCTGCTCGCCGAGGGAGCCCTCGCTTCGCTCAGGTCATCTTCCGGTAGCGCCACACCGACAGCGGTACGAACACGGCCAGGATCGCGAGGCTCCACAGCGCGGTGCCGAGCAGCGGGGCGGCCAGGTCGCCGCCGATCGAGAGCGAGCGGGCGGCGTCGGCGCTCAGCGTCACCGGGCTGACGGTCGCGAACGCCGCGAGCCAGGCGGGCATGGTCTGCACCGGTACGAACACCGAGCTGGCGAACACGAGC
>JBBSNQ010000185.1:0-3781 GCA_038232575.1 Solirubrobacterales bacterium
CACCTCTACGACCGCAGGACGCTCGAGGAGGTCGACACCTACGCGATCCCCGAGTCCCAGCAGAAGCGCTATGCCTCGAACTACGGCGACCTCTCGGTGCACGAGGTCGCGATGGACCCGGACACGAACCTCGCCTACTTCTCCTACTACGCGGGCGGGTTCCGCGTCGCACGCTACGGCCGCGACGGCATCCGCGAGGTCGGCCGCTACATCGCCCGCGGCGGGAGCAACTTCTGGGGCGTGCAGGTGCTCGAGCGCGGCGGCAGGAACTACGTCCTGGCAAGCGACCGCGATCGCGGCCTGTGGATGTTCAGGTACACGGGCCCGTAGGAAGGTCCCGGGCTTGTAGTCTCCCTGTGGTGATTCGCGAGGTCTTCATGAGCGCGTCGTCCTCGTGAGCGCACCTGCCAGCCCGGCGCTCCACCGCCTATCCGAGCGGATCGCTGAGCTCGAAGGGCTCGACGACTCCGCCGCGCGGCTCTCGGAGGCCGTCAGGGGCGTCCTCGGCCAAGGCGCCCTCAAAGATCTACTGAGCGGAACCCCACTCGGCCACGCGCTGCATCCGCTGTTGACCGATCTCCCGATCGGCGCGTGGACGAGCGCCACGCTGCTCGACCTGATCGGCGGTCGCGAGTCGCGCCGGGCCGCGGAGTTGCTCGTGGCGGTGGGGGTGGCGACCTCGCTGCCGACGGCCGTGTCGGGCTTTTCCGACTGGGCCGACACGACGCTCACGAGCGACGGCGTGCGCCGTATAGGCATGGTGCACGCCGCGGCCAACACGGCTGCGCTCGCGCTGTATGGCGGCTCGCTGCTCGCGCGCCGGCGCGGCAGGCACGGCGGCGCCCGCCTGCTCGGCTTGGTCGGCGCAGGGGCGCTCGCGGCGGGCGGCCATCTCGGCGGGCACCTTTCCTACGCGCGCGGCGTCGGCGTCGACCAGACCGCGTTCGAGTACCGGCCGGGCGAGTGGGCCGCGGCCCTGCGCGAAGACGAGCTCGCCGACGGTGAATCGGAGGCGGTCACGGTGGAGGGGGTCGAGGTGATGCTTGCGCGGCACGGCGGCGAGCTGTTCGCGCTCGCCGAGCGCTGCACGCACCGGGGCGGACCGCTCCATGAGGGAGAGCTGCGCGACGGCTGCGTCCGCTGCCCGTGGCACGACAGCGCCTTCCGGCTCGCCGACGGCTCGATCGCCGAGGGCCCGGCGACTGCGCCCCAGCCCGCCTACGAGGTGCGCGTGCAGGACGGCACGATCGAGGTCCGCGCTAGGTAAGCGCGAGGATGCGGGCGGGGCCGCCGCTGCCGCCCGCAAACGTCGGCGCGCCGACGAAGGCCATCGCGCCGCTCGGAGGGACGCGCTCGAGGTTGGCGAGGTTCTCGATCCCGTAGCGGCCGCTCGGCAGCCAGCTCACGTGGGCGGGGAAGTCGCTCGACGCGCCGATGTCGAGGCTCGCCGTGTCGATCCCGATCGCCCGCACCGACGGGCGCTCGTGCTTGAGCAGGTCGGTCGTCTCGGGACTGAAGCCAGGGCTGTGCAGGACGCCGCCTGAGTCGGCGTTCAGGTAGGCCTTGGCGTCGCCGACGCGGCTGCCCCAGCCGGTGAGCGCGAACACTGCCGCCCGGTCGGGCAGGGGGCCGTGCACGCGCTCCCACGCGAGCACGTCGTCGGGCGTGACCATCGCGTCGTCGTCGCCGGCGGCGCGCTCTCGGATGTCCACGACGCAGACCGAGAGCAGCAGGTCCTCGGGCGCGATCATGTCGACGCTCGGCGCGTCGCTCGAGAAGTGCGCCGGCGCGTCAACGTGTGTGCCGCAGTGCTCGTCGAAGCTCCAAGCGCGCACGAAGAAGCCGTCGTCCTCAACGGCGAAGCGCTCTGACATGAGCACCGGGTTGTAGACCGGGAAGAGGGGGAAGTCGGTCGTCAGCCGGTGGGTGAGGTCGATGACCTCCGCCTGCCGGACTGCCTCCTCGAGCCGTGCGGTCTCGCTCACCGCGCGCGAGCATACATGCGCGTTGACCTGCGTGCCGTGCGCGTTGACCTGCGTGCGCGTTAGATTGCGGGCGCCGTGCCGCTCGACTACACCTACCGCATCCGCATACCCCACCGCTCGGGTCAGCTCGAGCGGGTGACGGGCGCGATCGCCTCCTGCGAGGGACTGATCGGCGACATCGTGACGATCAACATGGGACGCGAGGCGACGATCCGCGAGATCACCGTCGAGGTCGGTGACGAGCAGGAGGCGGGCCAGCTGGGGGAGGTGCTCGACGCGCTCGAAGGCGTCACGCTGCTGTGGGCGCGCGACCGCGCGCTGCACGTGCACGAGGGCGGCAAGCTGCGGATGCGCCCTGCCCACGCAGTCGAGACGCTCCAGGCCATCCGCGACGTCTACACGCCGGGGGTGGCGCACGTGTCGCGCGCGATCGCCGCGGATCCGACGCTAGCTGCCCGCTACACGACGATCGCGCGCAGCGTCGCGATCTGCACCAACGGCACGCGCGTGCTCGGGCTCGGGGACATCGGTCCGCTGGCGGCGATGCCGGTGATGGAGGGCAAGGCGCTCTTCTACTGCCAGTTCGCCGGCATCTCAGCGGTGCCGATCCTGATCGACGCGCGCGATCCCGACGCGTTCGTCGAGACGGTGACGCGGATTGCGCCGACCTTCGGCGGCATCCACCTCGAGGACATCTCCGCACCCGAGTGCTTCGAGATCGAGGCACGCCTGCGCGAGGCGCTGCCTCAGCCGGTCATGCACGATGACGTGCACGGCACCGCAGTTGTGACGCTCGCCGCCGTGATCGTCGGCTGCCATCGGGCTGGACTCGAGCTCGACCAGGCGGTTGTCGGCCAGCTCGGCCTGGGTGCGGCGGGGCTCGGCATCTCGTCGCTGATCGTCGAGGGGTCCGGCGCCCGCGCGATCGCCTCCGATCCCAACGAGGCGAGCCACGAGCGCGCGCGCGAGCGGGGCATCGAGGTCGTCGACCAGCACACGGTGATGAGCGAGTCGGACGTCGTCGTCGCCACCACCGGCCAGCCGGGCCTGATCGATCCCGGGGAGATTCGCGCCGGGCAGGTCGTCTTCGCGCTCACCAACCCGGAGCCCGAGATCCTGCCCCGCGACGCGGTCGCGGCCGGTGCAGCCTTCGCCGCCGACGGCTCGATGGTCAACAACCTGCTCGGCTATCCCGGCCTCTTCCGCGGGGCACTGCTTGCCGGCGCGCGCGACATCAACCGCGAGATGAAGGTCGCCGCCGCGCATCGGATCGCCGAGCTCACCGATGAGTCCGAGCTCGTCCCGGACCCGCTCGACCGGCGCGTGCACGAGGAGGTCGCCGACGCCGTGCTCGAGGCCGCGAAGTCGAGCGGCTCGGCGCGCGCGGAGCGGGCCACTTCGCTCTCGTAGCGCGCCCGTCATCCTCTGCGGCATGAGCGCATCGGTCATCTCGCTGCGCGGGGCGCGCAAGCGCTTCGGCGAGATCACGGCGGTCGACGGCATCGACCTCGAGGTGCGCGAGCAGACCTGCTTCGGCCTGCTAGGCCCCAACGGCGCCGGCAAGTCGACGACGATGCGGATGCTGACCGCGCAGGCGATCGCCGACGAGGGCGAGATCGAGGTGCTCGGCTACCGCCTGCCCGAGGAGTCCAAGCAGGCGCGCATCCAGTGCGGCGTCGTGCCCCAGCAGGACAGCCTCGACATCGAGCTGACCGCCCGCCAGAACCTCACCGTCTTCGCGCGTCTCTACCGCGTTCCGCGCGCCGAGCGGCAGGAGGCGGTCGAGCGCGCGCTCG
>JBBSNQ010000186.1:0-3778 GCA_038232575.1 Solirubrobacterales bacterium
GAGCGCGTGCGCGAGCTGGCGGGCACCCTGGTAGCCAGCATCCCTCTTACCGGCCACCTCGAGATCGCGGTCGAGCCCGAGGCGGGCACGGCATCGCGCCTGCGTGTCGCGCCAGGCCCGCCCTCTGGTGGTCTGCGCCTGTCGGCGTTTGCGGGCGGCACGCTCGTGCGCACCATGGCCATGGCAGGACGGCCGGGAGCGGGTAGCGACGGTCGCGTCGAGGTGTCCTTCGCGCCCCGTGCTCGCGACGGACTCAGGCTGCGCCGCGTGGGGCCACGGAGCGTTCAGCTCGAGCTTCCGGCGCTCGGCGATGGCGCGGTCCTCCGCCTGGGCGCCACCAGGGCCAGCGGGGTCGAGTTCGATCTCGGGCGACTCAGGCTCGGTCGTCCAGATCGGCTCCGCTTGGTTGACCGGCCGCCGGTTGCGATGCGGCCGCCGGTTGCGATGCGGCCGCCGCAGGCTCGGTCTCCGTCCGCAGCCGCCGCAGCAGATGCAGGCCCTTTCCGTCGATGATCGACGCAGCGGCGGCGAACACGAGCTCGAGCAGCGTCAGCAGGATCCGCGCCGCGACAGCGACTGCCAGTGCCACGGTGGAGGGCAGCACCGGCGCCAGCGCGGTCACGAGGCCGACCTCGCGCGCGCCAAAGCCGGCGGGCATGACGAAGGCGAGCACGGCGACCGTGAAGCCGACGGCCCAGGAGCTCACGAGCGCCGGCAGATCTCCGCCCGTGACCGGGTAGAGCGCCGCGGCGAAGGACAGGATCGCGATGCCCCCGAGCACGAAGACGGTCGCGTACAGCAGCCAGATCAGGATCACGCGCGAAAACCGCAGCGACAGCGCGAGTGGCTCGCGGCCCAGCCGTGCGAAGGCGAAGTTCGCGACGCGATGGAACACGGCGGGATGGAGTCCGGCCAGCGCGGCCGCGGGCAGGACGAGCACGAGGAAGCGCAGCGGACGTCCCTCCAAGGCCTCGAGCTCGAGCACGAAGTACGAGCCCACGGCGAGGGCGGCCGAGACCTGCAGCGCCAGCTCGTAGACGACGCTTGCCAGACAGACGCGCTGAGGCACTCCCTCCCGTGCGCTCATCGAGATCCGACTCAGCACCATCAGGGCGTTGGTCGGCACGTAGCGGGCCAGCACCGACGCCGACCAGATCGCGCGCGATCGCCGCCGAGGGAGCGGGTACCCGAGCGACGCGACGATCACGCGCCAGCCCTCGGCGTTAAGGACGAGCGTGGCGAGAAAGGCGAGCGTGCACAGCAGGAGCCACGCGGGCTCGAATCGCCATTGGATCGTGGGCAGGCGGTTCCACTGCGTGCCGATCGCAAGCGCAAGGCTGGCGACGACGAGCAGGACCAGCCCGATGCGGAGCGCACGCCGCAGCCTCGGATGGGCGGGCTCGAACGAGGCCACGCTCGCGCCTGCGGAGCCGACTCGCTCGAGGAACGATGGACGCTCGGCGGCGGACGCTCGCTCCGGGTCGCGGTCCGGCGCTCGCTCCGGGTCGCGGTCCGGCGCTCGCTCCGGGTCGCCGCTCACGAGGCCGGGTCCAGCGCGCTCTCGGCGCGGTCGGCGATCAGGCGCGCGATCGCGAGCGAGGATGTTGCGGCGGGCGAGGGCGCATTGCGCACGTGCAGGGCGCGATCGGTCTCCGAGAAGACGAAGTCGTCGACGAGGCTCCCGTCACGCCCGAGCGCCTGCGCGCGCACGCCGGCGAACGCCGGCAGCATGTCCGCGGCTGTGAGCTCCGGCACGAAGCGTGCGGCCTCGGCCGCGAACGCGCGCCGGCTGAGGGCGCGACGGATCTCGCCCGCGCCGGTGCGCCACCAGCGCCTGGCCATCCGCCAAGTGCCCGGCCAGAGCAGCGTCGAGCGGAGGTCCCGCGCAGAGAGCCGATGCGCGTCGTAGCCGTCCCGCGCTCCCGCGAGCAGCGCCGTCGGGCCGACCAGCACCTCCCCGTCGGGGTGCCGGGTGAGGTGAACGCCGAGGAAGGGCAGGCTCGGGTCGGGCACGGGATAGATCATCGAGCGCACGAGGTGCCGGCGCTCGGGACGCAGGCGCAGGTAGGCGCCGCGGAAGGGCACGATGCGGGGGTCGCCGGAAGCGCCGGCGGCGACCGCCGTGCGGTCCGCCCATCCGCCGGCGCAGAACACGGCGCGCCGCGCGCGCAGCTCGCCACCGGCGTGACGCAGGAGGATGCGTCCGCTCGAGGGCTCGACGCCGCCGACATCGCAGCCCGTCGCGATCACGCCGCCTGCCTCCTCGACCTCTGCGGCCAGTGCCCGGGCGACCGCGCCAAAGTCGACGATCCCGGTCGCCGGTGAGTGCAGGGCTGCCAGACCTCTGGCGGCGGGCTCGATCCGCGCGAGCTCGCCGGCGCTCAGCCGGCGCAGCCCCGGGACGCCGTTCGCGCGCCCGCGGCGCTCGAGCTCCTCGAGGCCCGGCAACTCGTCCGGCTCGGTGGCCACGATCACCTTCCCGCAGCGGTCGGTGTCGATCTCGTGCGTGTCGCAGTAGTCGTAGAGCTCACGCGCGCCGGCAACGCACAGCTGCGCCTTGAGCGAGCCGGGCGCGTAGTAGATGCCGGCGTGGATCACGCCCGAGTTGTGGCCCGTCTGATGAGTGCCGACTTGCGCCTCGCGCTCGAGCACCCGAACCCGCGAGCGGGGATTTCGGGCGATCATCTCCCGGGCAACGGCGAGCCCCAGAATGCCCGCGCCGACGATGACGAGGTCGCACTCGCCCGAGGGGTCCACATTCGAGCGGGGCGCTCCTTCGCTCACAGAGGGCATACGCTAGTCGGGGTCATGAGCCTGCCAGCGCCCGATCCGCAGTCGACAGTGCTCGTCACCGGCGCCTCGTCGGGAATCGGGGCCGAGCTTGCCCGCGAGCTCGCTCGCCGCGGCTACGGCCTCACCCTCGTCGCCCGTCGCAGGGAGCGGCTCGAGGCGCTGGCCGAGGAGTGCGGCAGCGCGCACGGCGTGGAGGTGCGCGTTCGCACCGGCGATCTCTCGCGCCAGGCGACCCGGACGCGGCTCGTCAACTCCCTCCGCGAGGGCGATCGGATGATCGCCGGCGTGTGCAACAACGCCGGCTTCGGCTCCTTCGGTCGGTTTCAAGACCTCGACCTGGAACGCGAGCGCGAGCAGGTGAGCCTCAACGTCGAAGCGCTGCACGAGCTGACGGGCGCTTTTCTCCCGGGCATGGTCGAGCGGGGGGCGGGGGCAATCCTCAACGTCGGCTCGCTGGCGGGCTTCCAGCCCCTGCCCGGAAACGCGACCTATGCGGCCACCAAGGCCTTCGTGAACTCCTTCTCGCAGGCCCTCAGCCAGGATCTGGCGGGAACCGGCGTGTCCTGTACGGCGCTCTGCCCTGGCCCCGTCGGCACGGAGTTCGCCGATAGCGCCGGCGTCGGCTCGCTCGGTCAGAGCGGTCCCGACTTCATCTGGGCTGACGCTGCAGATGTTGCCCGCGCGGGGGTCGAGGCGATGCTGAACGGAACGCGCACGGTGACTCCGGGAGCAGCCGGCCGCGTAGTGGCCCTAGCCGGCCGGATGGCACCGCGCTCGCTGCTGCTGCCGTTGGCGAGCGCGGCCATCGGCCGTCAGCTCAGAGCCATGCGCAACTGACCGCGCGGGCCCGGACGTCCGACGGGGCCGGTGCGCACCCTGACGCGCGCACCCTGACGCGCCCTCTACTGCGCCTGCGGCTTGGCCTGCGGCTGGTTGAGCGCGCCGCCCGGATCGGTGATCTCCCACTTCCTGTCGTTGAGCACCA
>JBBSNQ010000187.1:0-3774 GCA_038232575.1 Solirubrobacterales bacterium
CGCGCGCACGCCCACACGAGCGCGACGAGCGCGAGGCCCGCGCCTGCCATAGCGCCCTTCAGCGCCCACAGGCCACCGGCGAGGCCGGCGAAGGCGAGCGGGTAGGTCGCAACCGTGAACAGCGGGCCGTAGGGATCGACCTGCGCGCGCCAGCGCACGTAGGCGTGGGCGGCATCCTGCGGCATCTCGAGTGGGACGTGCGCGTAGGGGACGAGGCCGTGCAGCGCGCCCATGCGGGCGTAGGCGAGATAGGCGAAGACGTCGGGCGATAGCAGCGGTGGAGCGAGCAGGAAGACGAGCTGCGCGACGACGATCGTCCCGAGTACCCAGCGCGCCCGCAGCTCGTTCACGAGCGCGAGCACCGCGAAGTAGCAGAGGAACATCGCGCACAGCAGGGCGACGAAGCCGGCCGAGCTGACACCGAAGCCGGCGTCGGGCAGCGGACCGCTGAGCCAGCCGGGAAAGCCGGCGGCGCTGGCCGGAACCTCCGCGGAGGGCGACGAGGCGGCGGCGAGCGCCATCGCGAGGCTCGCGGCGAGCAGCCCGCCGAGCGCCGCCATGCCGATACACGCGCGCGCGCGCGCAAACGCTGCGGCGCGCGTCAGGTCGAAGCGACCCGCACCGACACGTGCGCGGAGACCGTCACGGAGCAGCAGACTGGCCGGGCCGGCCCCGCCGCGGACTGAGGACGCCTGCGGGTTGGACCGGGCGTCGGAGAACGTGCTCGGATTCACGCTCAAGCGCAGAGACTCTAGAGTGCGCGCGCATGGCTCCGGTTCAGTTGCGGGATGAGCCCGCTCGCAGTCGGATGCGCGCCGCGCAGAGGTGCGCGGGTTGATCTGGCTCCTGCGCCACGGCGACGCGGAGGACGGCTCGCCCGACGAGGAGCGCCGGCTGACCGCCAAGGGCGAACGCCAGGCACGTGCTGCCGGCGCGGCGCTCGCAGCTCTTGGCGTGGAGCTCGATGGCTGCCTGGCAAGCCCCAAGGTCCGCGCCGCCGACACCGCACGCCTGACGTGCGAGGCACTTGCCGATGCCGCCGATACCGCCGATGCGCGCGAGGTCGAGCTCGAGGAGGCACTCCGGGGCGGGCGCTTCGACGCCCGCGATCTGGCTGCCGCCCGCGGCGAGGTGCTGCTCGTAGGGCACGACCCGGACTTCTCCGACGCGGTCACCGAGCTCACCGGCGCGCGGGTGAGCATGAAGAAGGGCGGGCTGGCGGCGATCAACGGCCACGAGCTGGCCGCCCTGCTGCGCCCCGACGCGCTGGCGGCGATGGCCGCCTAGGCAGTGGCCCGCATCTTCTAGCACCACGCTCCCTTGGCCCGCGCCTGCATAGACGTCGGCAGCAACACGACCCGCTTGCTCGTTGCCGATGCGCCCGACGGCCGGCTGCGGGAGCTCCTCAGCCAGCGGGCGTTCACGCGGCTCGGCAAGGGCACAGGTCGCGATGGGCGCATAGCCCCCGAGAAGGTCGCCGACATGACGAACGCGGTCACGACCCAGGCGACGCTGGCGCGACAGGCTGGCGCCGAGGAGATCGTGCTCGTCGGCACTGCCGTGATCCGCGATGCCGCCAACCGCGACGAGCTCGTCGCGGCGGTCGAGGAGGCCACCGGGCTCGCGATGCGCGTGCTCTCGTCGCGCGAGGAGGCTGAGCTCGCCTTCGTGGGGGCGACGAAGACGCTCGGCACGGCCGTCGAGGGAACGTTGGCGGTCGTCGACGTCGGCGGCGGCTCCACCGAGATCGCGGTCGGCACGTTCGATGGCGGGGTCTCGTGGGCGGAGTCCTTTCGCGTCGGATCGGGCTTCCTGACCGACGCCTACGTCCGCTCCGACCCGCCCGGCGGTGAGGAGCTCCAAGCGCTCCGTCAGCACGTCGCGGGCGTGTTCGAGGGCCTGAGCGTGCCGGCCGCCGACAGGACCATCGCCGTCGGCGGCAGCGCCACCTCGCTGCGTCGCGTCGTTGGCGCGGAGCTCGAGTACGAGACGCTCGAGCGCTCGATCAGGATCCTGGCGAGCTCCCCCGTCGAGGAGGTGGCGCGGCGGTTCGAGCTCGATCCCGAGCGGGCCCGGCTGCTTCCGGCCGGAGTGCTCCTCTTTGAGGAGCTGACGAAGCTGCTCGGCCAGCCGCTGACGATCGGAAAAGGCGGACTTCGGGAAGGGATCGTCCTTAGCCTGCTGGAACGCTGAAGGACGCCTGCTGGAGCGCTCAGGTCCGGGGCTCCATGCGCGAGGAGCCGCCCGAGCTGGTGCCCTAGACTCGCCAGGGCGGGCCACAGCCGGATTGACTTCGAGGAGATCGCCAGAGCACCATGGCCAAGGCGCAGGAGGTACCGGGGCTCGACCGCGAGATGACCTTCCGCGAGGCGGCCGCGCGATCGGTCGAGCTGCGAGCGGAGGAGCTGTTTGCGCACTCGGGCGGCGTGCTCGACACGGACGACATCGAAGGCGTCCACGACATGCGCGTCGCAAGCCGCAGGCTGCGCGCCGTGCTCGAGCTGTTCGCGCCGTGCTTTCCGAAGCGGGAGCTTCGTAGCGCCCTCAAGGAGGTCAAGCGGCTCGCGGATGCGCTCGGCGAGCGGCGCGACCCGGACGTGGCGATCGCCTCGCTCGAGCGGATCGGGGCCGAGCTCTCCGCCGAGGATCGTGTCGGCATCGACTCGTTCGCCGACGAGCTGCGCTCGCGGCAACAGGGAGCCAACGACGGGGTCGAGCGCGCCCTCGAGAGGATCGAGGAGATCGGCTTGCGCAGGCGCCTGCAGGAGCTGGCCGCCGCGGCGCACGAGCCCGCCGAGGGGCATGAGCCTGCCCAGCCGCAGGCGCACGAGCTGGAGCCCGCGCGGCACGAGCGCGCGCCGCGAGAGCCCGCGTGGCACGAGCCGGGCGCGAGTAGCCAATCCGGCGAGCCAGCCGAGGCCGTCTCGTGAAGGCGCGCCAGGTCAAGGGCCTCGACCCCGACCGCTCGCTTGGGCGCAGCGTCGAGCGGGTCGTCAGGTCGCGCGTCGAGGAGCTCTACTCGTTCGTCCCCGCGGCGCTCGAGCCGGGGGAGACGGTCGCCCTGCACGACATGCGGATCGCCGCCAAGCGCCTGCGCTACATCCTCGAGCTGACCGGGCCCTGCTTCGGCGCCGAGGCAATAGGCAGTGCGAAGGAGGCGAAGAGGCTTCAGACCCTGTTGGGCGACATCCACGACTGCGACGAGATGCTCGAGCAGCTCGCGCAGACCGTAGAGCGGCTGCGCAGGGAGGACGTGGCGGCGGTCTGCGAGTCCGTCGATGCGCGCGCGAGCGATCTCGAGCCGCAGGCGGTGAAGGCTGCGCCGAACCGCCGCAGGTACCGGGGCCTCGAGGCGCTCGCGACCTACCTGCGCGCGCGCCGCGAGGTCCTCCACGAGCGTTTCCTGAGACGCTGGGCGCAATTCGAGCGGGAGGGCTTCCGCGCCCGCGTCGAGGAGGCGGTGGCGTGAGCTCCTCCGGTTCACAAGGAGCCGCCGTCGAAGCTGGTGCTGGAAAGACGCGGGCCCGCGTGGCCGAGGATTCCGAGCCCAGGTCCGGCAACGGCGGCGTGGCCACTACGGAGGCTCCGCCGAGCCTCGACGCGACCGAGCTCTACTGGAACCGCGAGCTCTCGTGGCTCGAGTTCAACGACCGCGTGCTCCAGCTGGCCGAGGACGAGGGGCGCCCGCTGCTCGAGCGGGTCAAGTTTCTCTCGATCTTTGCAACCAACCTCGACGAGTTCTTCATGGTGCGCGTCGCGGGCCTGCACGATCAG
>JBBSNQ010000188.1:0-3773 GCA_038232575.1 Solirubrobacterales bacterium
AGGACACGGTGCGGGCGTTCGGCCTCTGGCTCGGCCTGCTCGCGTGTGCCGGCATCGCAGTCGGCGCTTTGCTCGCCCTCCGCGACGAGCGCCCGGGCGCGGGCGGCGGGCCCTCGTCCGAGGAGGGCGGGGACGAGATCGAGACGTTTGCCGCTCCCGCCCCCGATGGCTCGGCTGCAGGCGCGTCCGACCAAGCTGACGCGAGTGGCCCGGAAGGGGGGACCGCGGCCGGCGCGATCCGCTTCCAGCGGCTCAGCGCCGGCCACTGGATCGCCTGGTTCGCGGCGCTCGCGCTGCTGCTCGTCATGGCGATGGACTGGGATGGAACGACGCGCTCCGAGGAGCTGCGGCGAGCCCAGGAGCGCTCGCAGCAGACCGGCAGCTCGGACCGGCCGCAGCAGAACGACGTGGCGCGCAACATCGAGGACCAGGCGGCGATCGCGGCCGAGATGCGCGAGCGCAACGCGTGGCAGGCGTTCGGCGGCGGTCCCGGGCTCGTCCTGCTGGCACTGCTGCTTGGGAGCGCGGCGGTGGCCTTCGCGGCGGGTCTCGAACGTGCCGCAGACCGCACGGTCGGGCTCCCGCTCTCGCTCGCAGCGCTCGGCGCGCTGCTCGGGCTGGCGGCCTCGGTCGGCGTGCTGCTCAGCTTCGTCTGGCAGCCGGGCATCGACGCGACCACGACCGTCCACAGCGGCGCGCTGCTCGGGCTGCTCGCGCTCGGGACGCTCGTGCTCGGCCTCGGCCTCGCGGAGCGCGGCGCCCAGCGCGGCGCTCAGGGCAACCCCTAGAGTGGCCTCACAGCGGCGATGATCGACCGCGAGCAGGTCATGCACGTCGCGCGCCTCGCGCGCTTGAGCCTCTCGGAGGAGGAGGTGACGCGGATGACCGAGGAGCTCTCGCACGTGCTCGATCACGTCGAGCGGATAGCCGAGCTCGACCTCGATGCGGTCGAGCCGACCTCGCACGTGATCGAGCTGCAGAACGTGCTGCGTGAGGACGTGCCGCGGCCGAGCCTCGACCGTGACCGCGCGCTCGAGCAGGCGCCAGACCCGGCCGCGGCCGGCTTCCGCGTGCCGAGCCCCGGCGCGTGAGCGACCTGCTCGAGCTCTCCGCGGCCGAGTGCGCGCGCGGGATCGCTGCGGGCGAGCTCGACTCCCGCGAGCTGTTCGACCTCTACCGCGACCGCGCCGCGGACGACGAGTCGGGCGCGTTCCTGTGGCTCGCGGACGGGGAGCCGTCCGCTGGCGTCCCACTCGCCGTCAAGGACATCTTCTGCGTCGAGGACGTGCCGAGCACCGCGGGCTCGCGCCTGCTCGAGGGCTACCGGCCCCCCTACACGGCAACGGCCGTCGCGCGCCTCGCCGCTGCAGGCGCGCCGATGCTCGGCAAGACCAACATGGACGAGTTCGCGATGGGCTCATCGAACGAGAACTCCGCCTACCGGCCGGTGCGCAACCCCTGGGATCCCGAGCGCGTCCCCGGCGGCTCCTCCGGCGGCTCGGCGGCGGCGGTCGCTGCGGGGCTCGCGCCGTGGGCGATCGGCACGGACACCGGCGGCTCGATCCGCCAGCCCGCCGCGCTCTGCGGGCTCGTCGGCATGAAGCCGACCTACGGCTCGGTGTCGCGCTACGGCATGATCGCCTTCGCCTCCTCGCTCGACCAGTGCGGCCCGCTCGCGCGCGACGTCACCGATGCGGCCCTGCTGTTCCGGCACATGGTCGGCCGCGACCCCTGCGACGCGACCTCCGTCGATTACACCGGCGAGCTGCGTGCCCCCGCGGGCGAGCGGCTCGACGGCCTGCGCTTCGGTGTCGCACCGGAGCTCGCGGGAGAGGCAGAGGGCGTCGAGCCGGGGGTGCGCGCGGCGTTCGAGAGCGCGCTCGCCACGATCGAGGAGCTCGGCGGCGAGGTCGAGCAGATCGCGCTGCCGCACGCCGCGCACGGGCTCTCGGCCTACTACGTGCTCGCTCCGGCCGAGGCGAGCGCGAACCTCGCGCGTTACGACGGCGTGCGCTTCGGGGCGCGTGCCGAGGACGTCGACGACCTCGCCTCGCTGTACGAGCGCACGCGTTCGGAGGGCTTCGGCCCGGAGGTCAAGCGCCGCATCATGCTCGGCACCTACGCGCTCTCCTCGGGCTACTACGACGCCTACTACGGGCGCGCGCAGCGTGTTCGCACGCTGATCGCCGAGGACTTCCGGCGCGCTTTCGAGCAGGTCGACCTGATCGTTACGCCGACCTCCCCGACCGTCGCGTTCAAGCTCGGCGAGCGCACGCAGGACCCACTCGCGATGTACATGTCCGACTTCTTCACCGTGCCGATGTCGCTCGCGGGAATTCCGGCGCTGTCGCTGCCGGCCGGGCTCTCGGACGGTCTGCCGGTCGGCGTCCAGCTCGCCGCGCCTGCGTTCTCGGAAACCCGCATGCTCGACGCCGCGCTCGCGCTCGAGGGGGCGCTCGGCAGGCTCGCGGGGCCCTGGAGTGGAGGAGTTGGGAGTGACTGAGGCCACCGCCGAGGCGCCCGGCGCCGAGCACTACGAGCCCGTCATCGGGCTCGAGATCCACGTCCAGCTCGCGACGCGGACGAAGATGTTCTGCGGCTGCGCGCTCTCGTTCGGGGAGCAGCCGAACACGCGCACCTGCCCGGTCTGCCTTGGGCATCCCGGCACGCTTCCGGTGCCGAACGCCGAGGCGATCCACTACGCGCTGATGATCGCCCTCGCGCTCGGGTGCGAGGTCGCGCCGCGCTCGATCTTCCACCGCAAGAACTACTTCTACCCCGACCTGCCCAAGGGCTACCAGATCTCCCAGTACGACACGCCCTTGGCCCGCGACGGGCGCTTGGGCGAGGTGCGCGTGCACCGCGTCCACCTCGAGGAGGATGCTGCCAAGCTCGTCCACGAGGGCTCTTCGGGCCGCATCCACGGCTCGTCGGGGTCGGTCGTCGACTTCAACCGCGGCGGCACGCCGCTCGTCGAGATCGTCACCGAGCCCGACCTCGGCGCCGCTTCGGACGCGGCCGAGTGGCTGCGGCTGCTGCGCGCGACGCTGAGGCGGATCGGCGTCTCCGATGTGAACATGGACGAGGGGTCGCTGCGCTGCGACGCCAACGTCTCGCTGCGGCCTGCCGGCGATGCGACGCTAGGCACCAAGACCGAGCTCAAGAACATGAACTCGTTCCGCTTCCTCGAGCGCGGCGTCGAGGCGGAGATCGTCCGCCAGGAGGAGATCCTGCGAGGCGGCGGCGTGGTCGCCCAGGAGACGCTCCACTTCGATCCCGTCGGCGGCGGGCTTTCCTCGCTGCGCTCGAAGGAGGAGGTCCACGACTACCGCTACTTTCCCGAGCCCGACCTCGTTCCGCTTGCGCCGGACGAGCAGATGCTCGCGCGCGCTCGCGAGGCGCTCCCCGAGCTGCCCGCCGAGCGCGCCGAGCGCTTCTCCAAGGAGCTCGGCCTGGCGGCGGACACCGCCAGGCTGCTGGCCTTCCGCGGCGAGCTCGGCGACTTCTTCGAGGCCGCGCTCGCGGCGGCGGACGGAGGCCGCGACGCCCAGGGCCACGCCGACGCCGAGGGCCACGCCGCCGCCCAGGGCAGCCTCGACGCACAGAGCCACCCCGACGCCCAGGGCCACGCCGCGACCATAGGGGGCGCTGGAGTCGATCCACGCTCCCTCGCCAACTGGGTCACGGTCGAGCTCGTCCCGTGCCTCGAGGGCGAGGACCCGGCCGCCTCGAAGGTCGAGCCCGCCGCGCTGGCCGAGCTCGTCGGCATGGTC
>JBBSNQ010000189.1:0-3772 GCA_038232575.1 Solirubrobacterales bacterium
CCAATTGGCGATCGTCCCCAGATGCTGCGGGTTGCGCCGGTAGTGGATGCGCGGGTCACGCTCGGCGTAGCGCCTGATGATGTCCTCGGTGCCGTCGACCGAGCCGTCGTCGAGCAGCAGCAGCACGAAGTCCTCGTAGCTCTGCGAGAGCAGCGACTCGAGGGCGACCGGCAGGTACGGCGCCTTGTCCATCACGAGCCCGCCCACGACCACGCGCGGGCTCGGGCGCGATCCGCTGGCTCCGGAGCTCACGCGTCGTCGCCGGGCGGGATTATCCGCCTCCAGCCGAGCGTGTGCTCGAGTGAGAAGGGAGGCGGCGGGCCGAGCTCGGCGAACGTGGCCCGCCGCTTGCCGTCGTCAGAGCTCGCGGGCAGCTCGGTCGCCCAGCTGGGACGCACGGGTGTCTCGTGCAGCCAGAAGCGCCGTTCGATCGCCGCGCGTCTGGCCTGCGCGTCGTCCGGTGGCCCGAGTCCGCGCGGCGCGCCGTCGTAGAGGTAGCGGCTGCCGAGCTTCCAAGCGCGCGCGACGTGCGACTCGACCTCCCCGAGCGCCATCCGCGCGAACGCGCCCAGGCTGACGGTCAGCTCGAACCGCTGCGGGGACTGTGCCTCCGGGCCGTCCGTCGCGCCGGTCGGGTCGTCCGTCGCGCCGGCTGTCGAGCCCACTCCACGGGCAGGCGCCGCAGCGGCATCCACCGCGGGCGCGAACACGAAGTCGGCATCCTCGAGGGCGTCCTCGAGCGGCTCCGGCCCCGCGCTCGAGGAGCCTGCCTCGCCTGCCTCGAGGAAGCGCGCACGCGCATCGGGAAAGGCCGCCCGGAGGTACACGGCGGCGGCGATCAGCCGTGCCGGCTCGTCGCTCAACACGCACCGTATGCGCGGCGTGAGCGTCTTCAGCTGGTAGGCGAGCCCGCCCCAGCCCGGCGCCGGCATCCAGACGATCGGCCGGTCCCCGCGTGCATCGCGCAGCTCGGGCAGCACGCCGCAGCGATCGAGGACGACGACGGTCTCGTAGAAGGTGAGCGTGTCCTCGTTGTAGAGCGCCCCGTCGACCTCGACGCCAGAGCCCCCGAGCAGAGCCGGCTCGGAGACGAGCAGCTCCATCCCGCCAACGTCGACGAGCGCGGCCAGGCGCTCGAGCAGCCGCACGCGGGCCTTCTCGTCGTCCGACCCGCGAGCGTCAGGTGGAGGATCCCCGCGGCCGTGAGCGGCCCCGCCGAGGTGGTGGGTGTGCTCACGCAGGCGCTCGACGATCCGCGGCGAGGCATCGAGCAGATAGGCGCCCGGGCCGAGCCCCTCCCGGGCCGCGTCCCCGCTGGCGAGAGCCCAATCGCGAGCCTGCTCGTAGGCGCGGTAGATCTCCGTCGAGGCGTCCGTACCCGCCGACATGCGGCTCAGGCGGCGTCGCGCGCGGCGATCTCGCCGCTGGTCGCGGCCGCGGTCGTGCCCGCGGCGCCGGCCGGCGGGGCCTGATCCCGCTCGGCGGCCTCGCTGACGGTGGCCGGCTCCGTAATCGGCGCGCGCTTCGCCTTCACAGGTGAGCCGTGCTGGTCGGACACGCCTGCCCGATCGGCCCGCAGTGCTGCCTTCAGCTCACCCAACAGGGGAACCAGGTAGCGCTCCGCGGCCCAGCGGAGGACCGGAATACCGACGATGCCGCGAATCGCGCCGCGTGCTACCGCAAGCCGCAGATCCTGCAGTCGCGACGCGTGGGCGAGCGGCGTGAGCAGCGCCTGCATCGCGCGGCCGGAAGCGGGCGCGGCGGCCGGCTCCGAGGCGGCGGCGCCCAGCTCTGTCCGAGCCGCGGGAGCGTTCTCGACCTCTTCCACGAGCCTCGGCGTCGCGGGCTGCTCGAGACCGCCGGGCCGGACGAAGAACTCGAGGAAGGCACGGTTGGCGGACGGGTCGCGAGCCTCCTCCTCGACCCCGCCGGCGAGCTGGCGCGCATGCTCGTCGAAGGTCTCGGCCACGTTCAACAGCCCGTGCTCGGTCAGATGCCCGAAGTGGAGCGTTCCACCCTGGGTCTCCCGGAAGTCGGGTGCGAGCCAGGTGTAGACGCGCCGCCCGACGATCGCGCTCTCGATCAGCGCGCTCGTGTTGACGCCGACGACGGCCGCGCAGTGGAAGATCGAGTCGTAGTAGTCAGCCTTCGAGCGCGGATCGATCGGGTCCGCCCCGGCCGCCGGAAACACCGCGACCTCGTCCAGATCGGAGAGGTCGATGCCGTCCCACTGGGCCGCGTTCCGCGGATGCGGCCTGATCAGCACCCCCACCTCGTCGAAGCCGTGCTCAGGATGCTCGCGCAGCCGCCGCACCCAGTCCTTGACGAAGCCGGCCTCGCGCGGCGCGATGAACCCCGAGGAGCAGAGGTAGAGCACGAACGGGCGGTCGGGGCGCAGACCGACGCGCTCGGCGAACTCGTCCCTGCTCGTGCTCGCGTCCCACTCGAACCAGTGGTCGTAGGTCTGCGCGCCGGTAGCGACGACCTGCTCAGCGGGCACGCCGTGCAGGTCGATGGCCTCGCGCCGCTGCGCCTCGTTCCAGACCGCTACGCGGTCGGGCATCGCCGCGATCAGGCCCTTGTTGGTCAGGTTGTCCCAGCTCGCCACGCAGAGCACGGTGGGCACCGCCAGCTCCTTCGCGACGCGCACGTAGTCGGCCTGCGGCGCCCCGAGCTCGACGAGCGGGGTCACGAGCACCGCGTCCGGCTCGCGCTCGCGGATGAAGCCGGCGATCGCCTCGCTCGGCTCGATCGAGCGCTCCATCGCACGCAGCGCGCGGCCGAGCGCCGCGACTCCGCCGGGCAGCCTCGCGGCCGCGGCTGCGAGCTTGCTCACGATCGGGGGCGCGTGGCGCTCGGCCCGGGCGCGCAGCTTCGGCGCGTCCTCATACGGCGGCTCCAGATAGCGCAGATAGTCGATCGAGCGGCGCAGCCTGGTGGACAGCGAGAACCAGGGATCGTCATCGCGGTCGGGCCCCGGACCGAAGCTCAGGCGCTCGTGCTCGGCGGCGAGGCGCTCGATGATGCTCGTGCCCTCTCCGAGGCGGTAGAAGGCGTTGTCGCGGTCGAAGGCGACGTGGACGTCGTGGCCGCGCTCGGCCAGCAGGCGCAGCGTCGACTCGAAGTTGCGCACGAAGCCGGCGTGGCGCATCAGGAAGAGGACCCTCACGCGGATGAGGGTACCGTTGCGCCCCGCATGCCAGACGAGCGCACCGCCCGCCCGCTGCGCATCGCGCACCTCACGGCGACCTTTCCCCCCTACCACGGCGGCACCGGAACGACCGCGCTGCACCTGGCGCGCGGGGCGGCGGCGCACGGGCACCAAGTCGACGTCTTCACGGCGCCCGCCGCCGGGGAGGCGCCGGACATGGGCGCGGCGAGGCTGCATAGGATCGAGCCGCTGCTGGCGATCGGCAACGCGCCGCTGATCCCCCGCATCGCGCGCCTCTCGGGCTACGACGTGCTGCACGTCCACTACCCGTTCATCTTCGGCACGGAGCTGGCGCTCGCCGCGCGCCTGCGCTCGCGGGGAACGGCGATCGTCGTCAGCTACCAGAACCGTCTGATCGGCGAAGGTCGCCGCAGGCCGATGTTCTGGGTCTACGAGGAGGGCTGGGGCCGCGCGCTGACGCGCAGCGCCGAGCGTGTGTGCGTGCTCTGCGAAGGCCACGCCGGCACGGTCACCCACCTGCGCGAGCTGCGCGCGCGCCGGCCCGAGCTACTCGAGGTGCTACCCACCGGCGTCGACGTCCAGGCCTTCTCAGCCTCGCCC
>JBBSNQ010000190.1:0-3762 GCA_038232575.1 Solirubrobacterales bacterium
AGCGTCTGCGTCGCGTGCCCGCTCGGCGCATGCGAGCCCTTCGCCGGACCGGCCACACCAGCAGGCGCGGATCTCGCCGGAGCCGTGCACGCCGCCGTGCTCGCCGGGGCCCTCGCCGACAGCGGTCGCGTTGCCAATCCCGAACAGCCTGATGTCCACCCCGCTCAGCCTGATGTCCGCCCCGAGCGTGCGAAGATCGCGGCCTCCCGACACCGCACAATCCGTTGAGCATCGAGGAGCGCGTGGCCGAGCTCGCGGCTGGAGTCGTCCCGATTGACGGGGACGCCGCGGAGGTCGCCAGCGCCCGCCATCTGCAGCTCGTCAAGCCACCGGGCAGCCTCGGCGCGCTAGAGCCCCTCGGCGCCCAGCTCTCGGCGATCGCCGGACGCTGCCCGCCACCCGTGCCCGAGCACCCGGCCGCCGTGGTCCCCGCGGGCCCCCACGGCGTGCTGGCCCAGGGCGTCTCCCCCTGGCCCGCCGAGGTGACCGCCGCGATGGTGGGGCAGTTCTGCTCCGGCCGCGCGGCCGTGAGCGCGCTGGCCGCTGTGGTCGGAGCGCGAGTGAGCGTTCTGGACGTGGGAGTGGCCTCCGAGCTGCCCCGGCATCCGCGCCTGCGCGGCGCGCGCGTTCGCCCCGGTACCGCAGATCTCTCGGTAGAGCCGGCGATGAGCCGCGAGGAGGCCGCGCGTGCCGTGCTCGCCGGCGCCGGGATCGTCGAGGAGCTGGCGGCTGCGGAGGTCGACCTGCTCGTGGCCGGCGACATGGGAATCGGCAACACGACCGCAGCGGCATGCCTGATCGCAGCCATGACGGCGCTGCCGGCCGAGCGTGTCACGGGACCGGGCGCCAGCTCCGATGCGGGCGTCGTGCAGGTCAAGATCGAGGTCGTCGAGCGCGCGCTCGCACTCCATGAGCCCGATGCGGACGATCCGCTAGGCACGCTCGCCTGCGCAGGTGGGCTCGAGCACGCGGCGCTCGCCGGTCTGCTCATCGGCGCAGCCTCCGAGCGCATCCCGGTGCTGCTCGACGGGGTCTCGACGGTCGCCGCGGCGCTCTGCGCGGTCGCCTTCTCAGAGCACGTGCAGGGGTACCTGATCGCCTCGCACCGCTCGACCGAGCCGGGTGCAGGGGCCGGCCTCGAATGGCTCGGACTCGAACCGCTTCTCTCGCTCGGGATGCGGCTCGGCGAGGCAACCGGGGGGCTGCTCGCCGTACCGCTCGTGCGATCGGCCGCCGCGGCGCTCGCGGGGATGGCGACCCTCGACGAAGCCGGCATAGCTCCTTGAGAACGGAGCACTTGAGGGCCGCGCGCTGAGGACCGCGCTCTCGTTTCTCACCGTCCTGCCAGCGGGTGGCCGCCATGAAGCCCCGGATCGCGTCGCGCTGCTCTGCTTCCCGCTGGTCGGCGCACTGCTCGGCGCTGCGTGGGCGCTGATCGCGTGGGGCGGCTCGCTCGCATGGACGCCGCTCGTGGGCGCCGCGCTCGTCGTGGCGCTCGACGTGGCGCTCACAGGCGCGCTGCACCTCGACGCCGTGGCGGACACGGCCGACGGCCTGGCCTCGCGTCGCCCGCGCGAACAGGCGCTCGCCGTCATGCGCGAGCCGCAGGTGGGCGCCGTCGGGGCGGTGGCGGTCGGCGTGCTCCTGCTGCTGCGCTTCGCCTGGATCGCCGCGCTAGCCGCAGCGGCCTCGTGGGCGCTGCTCGCCGTGGCGCCCGTGTGCGGACGGGCGGCGATGGTCCTCGCCCTCTGCCGCGGCGAGTCCCACCGCGCCGAGCTCGGCGGCCGGCCATCGCTCGCAGCCGGCACCAGCGCAGCGGCGACGCGCGCCGTCGCCGCCGGCGCACTGCTTCTGGCGACTGCCGTGGCGGCGCTGGCGGGACTCCTGGGCGCGGGTCCACAGGGCGCCGCGGTCGCCGTCTCCGCGCTCGTGGTCGCCGCGCTGATCGCGCTACTCGCAGAGCGAGCCTGGCGAGCGCGCTTCGGCTCGTTTACCGGTGATGCGACCGGCAGCGCGGGGATGCTCGCCGAGCTCGGCGCGCTGGCCGTGCTCGCCGCCCTGGCCGTTGGCTAAAATGGCGCGTCGCGCCGCCATCGTCCAGGGGACTAGGACGCCGCCCTCTCACGGCGGAAACCGGGGTTCGAATCCCCGTGGCGGTACTCGCAGTACTTCGCCGCGCTACGCCGACCGGTCGCCCGTCGGCCCTTCGCCATCGTCGTCGGACTCGGCGCGCTCGCGCTGGGCCTCGGCGGCTCGCTGGATGCGCGCCGGCGTGTTGCGGACCTTGACGGAGACGACCAGCCCGACCAGCAGAAGCGCCGCCACCACCGCCAAGGCGACGGTCAGCGTTAGCGACACGGCGGCGAGGGCATCCGCTTAGACGCTCGATTCCCCGATGACCCGAGAGGGGTCCAGTCGCGCGAGCGGGCCTAGTCGGTCGGGTCGCTGAAGAACGGGCCGCAGCTGACGCTGCCGATGTGATCCTTGACGTCGTGCCGGAGGTGCGATGCGAACTTGACGACGCCCTCTGCGGTGCAGCTGCGGCTCTCCTCGACGAAGTCGCCCTCAGCGGTGCCTTCGGACTGCTCCTCGTTGCCGGGGTCGTACTCACGGTAGGCGCCCGCGTCCGTGTAGCTCCAGGCTATGCGGCAGTTGAAGGCGTGGTCGGACTCCATCAGGCGCCCGTTGCGGCGGAAGCTGACGCGCTCGCAGGACAGGACGCGCGCCGCGCCCCCCTCGCTCTCCTGGCTCGCGTACTGCTGTGCGCGCTGCTGGGCCGCCGCGACGGCCTGCTCGCGCGTCAGCTTGTGCGCGAGCGCAGAGGCCGGTGCGACCAGCACCACGGCTATCGCGACGAGCAGTGCGACGGCGGCCCTCATGACTTGGCGCTGCGCCCCAAGCCGCCGATCAGCTTGGTCAGGATGGTGCCGACAGCCAGGTAGACGACCGCGCCGATGCCCCAGTTGAGCGCAACCTGGATGTTGTTGTTGTCGAAGTCGAAGAGCTGGCGGAAGGGCGTGACGAGGTAGGCGGCGGCGTTGAGCAGCCACTCGACGATCTGGTTGTCCGGATTGGCGGGGAGGATGTAGAGCGCGATGCCGAGCACGATGATGCCGGCGAGCACGGCGAAGACTGCGCTGATGATGCGGGCGAGAAGAGTCATTGCGAGCAGTATATCCCGCCGCCCGGCGGTTTGGCCGCACTCGGTGGGGTGTCTCGCGCCCGGTGAGCTATCTTCAGCCGGCGCGCGGATGTGGCGGAATTAGGCAGACGCGCACGGTTCAGGTCCGTGTGGGGGAAACCCCGTGGAGGTTCGAGTCCTCTCATCCGCATCACCAAGCCGCGCCGAGCCGATCGGGCTCTGGCTCCCTCCCGCGCGGCCGTCGGAGGCGGTTGCCAGCGCGGCGCCCACGCTCGAGGTCCCGATCAGCGCCGCCGCGCCGCCGGCGACGACGACCAGCGACGCCGCGAGCCCCACGATCGGAGTCCCTTCCCAGCTCTCTCCGAGGAGAATGGGCGCTAGCCCGACGGCCGCGGCGATCTGGACCACGAGGATGACCGGGAAGACGTGGGTCACCGGCGCGCGTTGGAAGGCGGTCATCTCGCTGATCAGCCCGCCGACGGCGCCCCACCCGCTCGCCGAGCACGCGCACGCCGATCACGAGCAGGAACACGAGTCCGGCGGCGAGCGTCGGCTGCACGACCGTGACGGGCGCCAGCAGCAGCGAGCCCGCCTGTGCTCCCCATCCTGCGAGCCCGCCT
>JBBSNQ010000191.1:0-3736 GCA_038232575.1 Solirubrobacterales bacterium
GGATAGGCGTGGTGCGTAGCTATCGCCCTCGCTCGCGGCCGGCGACGAGGTCCCCACCGTCGCCACCCGCGCGTGGGGCCGCTCCGGCGCCCCCGCTCGGCGGCCTGGAGGTTGCCTTCAGCGGTCCGGTGAGAACGAGCCGCTGGCGTCGCCTCTGAGGTTCTCACGCGTAAGCTCGACGATGCCCGTGCCCGAGGTCGCCGTCCCGATCACCGCCGCTCCGGCGTGCTGTTGGGCGAGCAGCTCGATTGCCGCGTCGGCCTCGTCGGCGGGGAGCACGCAGCAGAAGCCGCAGCCCATGTTGAAGACCTGCTGCAGCTCGACGGCACCGGCGCCCCCACGCTCGGCGATCAGCTCGAAGACCGGCGGGATCGGCAGGGGCGAGTCGATCCGGTAACCGACCGGCGCCTCGAGCCGGAGCAGGTTGAGAAGGCCGCCGCTCGTGATGTGGGCGAGGCCGCGAACGTCGAGCCCGGACCCGAGCAGCGCGAGCACGGCGCGGACGTAGATGGTCGTCGGCTCGAGCAGCTCCTCGCCCACGCTCCGCCCCCCGAGCTCGGCCGGCGTCTCCGCGAGGTCTGGGAGCGCGCTCCGCGCGAGCGTCAGGCCGTTGGAGTGAACCCCGCTCGAGGGAAGGCCGATCACGGCATCGCCGGGCTCGATGCGCGCTCCCGTGACGATGCGCTCGGGGGCGACGACGCCGAAGCAGGTGCCGACGAGGTCGAACCCGCGCGGCGAGGGGTGGCCGCGGATCAGCTCCGGGAGCTGGGCCAGCTCACCGCCCGGGATCTCGACCCCGGCGAGCTCGGCGCCGGTCTTCAGGCCCTCGCCGACCTGGCGCAGAACATCGGGGTCTGCCTGCTCGAC
Organism: Solirubrobacterales bacterium; assembly: GCA_038232575.1. Taxonomy (GTDB): domain Bacteria; phylum Actinomycetota; class Thermoleophilia; order Solirubrobacterales; family Thermoleophilaceae; genus JACCZP01. The sequence goes on from JBBSNQ010000191.1 coordinate 868, forward strand.
TGCGATGTAGTCGAGCAGCGCAAGTGGCTCCGCACCGACGCAGATGACGTCGTTGACGTTCATCGCCACGCAGTCGATGCCGATCGTGTCGTAGCGCTCGAGTGCCTCGGCGACCATCACCTTGGTGCCGACGCCGTCGGTTGAGAGCGCGATGCTGAGGCTCGGCGCCACCTCGAGCACGCTCGCGTAGTGGCCCGAGGCGACCAGCGAGCGCGAGCTTCGCCCGGCATCGATCGTCCGGAGCACTCCGACGAGATCGGCGACCGCCTGCTCGGCGCGATCGGTGTCGACGCCTGCGCGTGCGTAGGCTCGCTCCTCGGGCATCAGGTGCCGACCCTCGCCCGAGCGGGGCCCTCGCCTCTCGTCCGCGAGGGCGCCTCGCCGGGAGCGCGGGCACCCGGCTCGGCGCGGGCACCCGGCTCGCGGCGCGCCCGACTCCACGCGAGCCCCGCGACGCCGAGCGCAACACGGTACGCGGCAAAAGGGGCGTAGGAGGGGATGCGCTCGAGTGGGCGGATGAGCCTCGCGCAGGCGAGCGAGGAGATGAAGGCGGCGCTGGCACCCGCGGCGAATGGCGTCGTCAGATCTGGCTCGAGGCCGCGCCTAGCCAGCCGAGTGCCCTCGAGCACCGTCGCGCCTGCGATCAGCGGGCCCGCGGCCTGGCGCGAGAGGCGGCTCGCTGCACGGCGATCGAGGCCGCGCGCCCGGGCCGCGGTGAGCGTCGCGCCGCCGCGTGAGACCCCGGGTGCGAGCGCCGCGGCCTGGGCGAGCCCGACGACGAGATGGTCCACCATTCCTGCGCTCGCGCGCCTGCGCCAGGCCGGGCGGCGGTCGGCGGCGCCGAGCGCCAGGCCTGCGGCGATCTGCGCGAGCGCGACGCGACGCGGCGTGCCGAGGCGCTCCTCGACCGTCCCAGCGAAGGCAAGGCCGGTGACCGCCGGCGGCGCGAAGGCGAGCGCGGCGTGCAGGATCCGGCGCCCGTCGAGGCGCGCCAGCTCGGCGCGGACCTCGCCGCGCAGCGCGATCGTGAGCGCGGCGGCGGTCCCCAGGTGGAGCGCGACCTCGAAGGACTTCCTCGTGCCCGGCGCGAGCGAGGCGTAGGGCCAGCCGAGCAGGTTGGGCAGCAGCGCCAGATGGCCCGAGCTCGACACGGGCAGCAGCTCGAGCGGTCCCTGCAGCGAGCCGAGCAGCACGGCGTGGCCGATGCTCAGCTGCGGCTCACCGGGCACCCGCGGCGGCTAGGCCGACTCGGCGGGGCGGCCGGCTTCCTCACCGTCGCTGTCCCCGCCCTGGCGCCAGCGGCGCAGCAGCAGGTATGCGACCCCGAGCACGATCGCCGCCGCCACGGCGTAGTCGACGTAGTGCAGGGAGTCCTTCCACGTCTCCCAGCGCGCACCCGCCTGGACGCCGATGAAGCCGAGCATCAGCACCCACGGGATGCAGCCGAGCAGCGTCAGAACCGAGAAGCGCCAGAACGGCATCTTGGCGACGCCGGCCGGAAGCGAGATGAACGTGCGCACGATCGGCAGCATGCGCGTGAAGAACACGGTCGAGTCGCCGTGGCGCTCGAACCAGCGGTCCGCCCACTGCAGGTGCTTGGGCGAGATGTGGAGCTTGCGTCCGTGCTTCTCGAGCACGTCGACGCGTCCGTAGTAGCCGATCGCGTAGGCGATCCAGGAGCCGACCAGGTTGGCGACCGACCCGACGACGGTGATTGCGAGCAGGGAGTACTCACCCCGCGCGACGTTGAAGCCCGCGAAGAGCATGGTGGCCTCGCTCGGCACCGGGATGCAGGCGCTTTCGAGCACCATCAGTACGAAGATGCCGATCAGCCCCAGCTCCGCGACGACGGTTACGGCCACCTCGACGATCGGATCTGTGATCGAGGCAAGCAGCGTCATGTGAGCGTGGATAGGCTAGCGGGCGGTGGCTGTGCCGCTGTTCGCGACCTCGCTCGACGCAGAGCAGCCGGCCATCGCCGAGCGCTTGCGCGACGTGCTGGCCTCAGGGCGCTACATCCTCGGCCCCGAGGTCGAGGCTTTCGAGCGCGAGCTCGCCGCCTATCTGGGCGTGCGCCACTGCGTAGGCGTCGGCAACGGCACCGACGCGATCACGATCGGGCTGCGCGCGCTCGGCGTCGGCCCCGGCGACGAGGTCGTCGTGCCCTCGTTCACCTTCTATGCGACCGCCGAGGCGGCGGTCAATGCCGGGGCGGCGCCCGTCTTCTGCGACGTCGACCCGGACAGCTTCTGCGTGACCGCCGAGACGGTGCGCGCCGCGCTCAGCGAGCGCACGCGGGCGATCGTGCCCGTGCACCTGTTCGGCAACGTCGCTCCCGTCGAGGAGCTGCGCGCGCTCGGGCTGCCCGTGCTCGAGGATGCGGCGCAGGCGATCGGCGCCACGGTCGGCGGCTGTAGGACGGGCTCGCTGGGCGACGCCGCCGCGTTCTCCTTCTTTCCCTCCAAGAACCTCGGCGGTCTGGGCGACGGCGGCGCGCTCGCGACCGACGATGACGATGTCGCGGCGCTCGCAAGGCGCCTGCGCCACCACGGCTCCGAGGACAAGCGCCTGCACACCGAGATCGGCTACAACTCGCGCCTCGACGCGCTCCAGGCGGCGGCGCTGCGCGTGCTGCTGCCGGGGCTCGACGCACGCAACGCGGCGCGCCGCATCGCCGCCGATCACTACGGCAGCCACGGGCTCGGCGAGCTCGTCACGCTGCCGGCGGAAGCTGCGGGCGCAGAGCACGTCTATCACCTCTACGTCGTCCGCCACGAGCGCGCCGACGAGCTCGCCGCGCGGCTCGAGCGAGCTGGCGTGGGCGCGCGCGGCTACTACCGCACGCCCGTGCACGCGCAGCCTGCGATGA
>JBBSNQ010000192.1:0-3724 GCA_038232575.1 Solirubrobacterales bacterium
ACACCTGCCGGTTGGCCGGCCTCGGAGAGCAGGCGGAGCTGCATGACGAGCTCGTGGAGTGGGACTACGGCGACTACGAGGGCCGTACGACCGTCGACATCCGTGCAGAGCACCCCGGCTGGAATCTGTGGCGCGACGGCTGTCCCGGCGGGGAGGGAGCCGCCGACGTGGGGTCTCGCCTCGATCCGCTGATCGCGGAGCTCGCGGCGCTCGATGCGGATGCCGTGCTCTTCGCGCACGGCCACGTGCTGCGCATACTCGCGGCGCGCTGGCTCGAGCTTCCGGCGCACGAGGGTGCGCGCCTGGTCCTCGGCGCCGCATCGATCAGCATCCTCGGCTTCGAGCGCGAGGCTCGCGCGCTGCTGCTCTGGAACGACACGCGCGCGGGCTGAGCCGGAGCGGCCGTAGACTCGGCCGGGAATCTCCCGAACGAGAGGAAGACCGTGGAATTCGGCCTCGCGATGTTCGCCACCCACGACGCGATCGATCCCGCCGCGCTCGGCAGGCTGACCGAGGAGCACGGCTTCGTCTCGCTGCACTTCCCCGAGCACACGCACATACCGGCCAGCCGCGAGAGCCCCTACCCCGCGGGCGGCGAGCTGCCGCGCATGTACGCGCACACCTACGACCCCTTCGTCGCCCTCACAGCCGCCGCACAGGCAACCGAGCGGCTGCGCATCGGCACCGGGATCTGCCTGATCGTCGAGCGCGACCCGATCATCACCGCCAAGGAGGTCGCGAGCCTCGACCATCTCTCGGGTGGCCGCTTCGAGCTCGGCATCGGAGCCGGCTGGAACCGCGAGGAGATGGCCAATCACGGCACCGATCCGCGCCGGCGCTTCGATCTCATGCGCGAGCGCGTCGAGGCGATGAAGGCGATCTGGACCGAGGACGAGGCGAGCTACCACGGCGAGCACGTCGACTTCGAGCGGATCTGGTCCTGGCCCAAGCCGCTCCAGCAGCCGCACCCGCCGGTGCTCGTCGGCGGCGCCGGACCGACGGTGCACGATCGCGTGCTCGGCTTCGGCGATGTGTGGTGGCCGAACCACGGCGAGGACCCGTCGGTGCTCGAGCGGATCGCGGAGCTCGGCCGCCGCGCCGCCGACGCCGGGCGGGAGGTGCCGGTCTGGATCATGGGCGCGCCGACCGACGCAGCCGAGCTCGAGCAGTACGCGCAGGCCGGGGTCGAGCGCTGCGTATTCTGGCTTCCCGCCGCGGAGCGGGGCGGGGTCGAGGAGCGCATCGAGAAGGTCGAGAGCGCTATCGGCGAGCTGCAGGGCTAGTGGACGCCGAGCGGGCTCGCGTCCTGCTCGGCGCCGCACGGGTCGCGCACCTGGCCACCGCCGACGCCGGCGCACGGCCGCACCTCGTCCCCATCTGCCTCGCGCTCGAGGACGACGTGATCTTCAGCGTGGTCGACCACAAGCCCAAGCGCACGACTGCGCTGCGGCGGCTGTCGAACGTCGCCGAGAACGCGCGTGCCTGCGTGCTCGCCGACCACTACGACGACGAGGACTGGTCGGCGCTCTGGTGGGTGCGCGCCGACGGTCGGGCACGGGTGCTCGTCGACGACGATCCCGAGCGCTTGCGCGCGCTCGAGCTGCTCGCCGAACGCTACCGCCAGTACCGGGAAGCTCCGCCGGCGGGCCCGGTGCTCGCGCTCGATGTCGAGCGCTGGTCGGGCTGGAGCACGGCGGAGTGACCTACGGGCCGGGTGTGACCTCGTCGCGCACGCGCCGGATCGCCTCGATGCAGAGGCGCGCCGTATCCTCGACCGTCGCGTAGTCGACGTTCTCGGGCGTGTCCGTCGGCCAGTGGTAGTTGCTCGGCGCCTTCTTTGCGGGCTCGACCGAAATGATTGACGCGGTCGCGTAGCCGGCCTTCAGCGGAACGAGCCCGTCGGTGCCGTTGCGCATGCGCAGGGCGGGACCGAGGCGGACGCCGAGCGACTCGGCGCACGAGGCGACGAGCGAGCTCATGCGGCGGTCGTACTCGTACATGCGCAGCATCCCCTCTCCCTCGAGCAGCCGTAGCTCCGGGGATCCGACCGAGTCGAGGCAGATGAAGCGAGTGCGCTCGCGTGGGAGCGAGGCGAAGTGTCGCTCGCCGAACGCGCGCATGCCCTCCAGCAGCGACTCCTCCGCCCCCGTCGAGACCAGCAGCACGCGCAGTCCCGTAAGCGGACGGTGCGCGAGCTCCCGGGCGATAGCCAGCAGTACGGCGACCGCGGTGAGGTTGTCGTTGGCGCCCGGAACGACCTCGCGGCGGCCGATGTCGGTGAACGCCGCTGCCGACGCGAGGCTGAGCAGCGTGCCCAGCCGCAGCAGGCGCGCCCGCCCGAACAGCGCCGCCACCGGGACGAGCGCCGGTCCGGCAAAGGCCAGGCCGATCGCCGGCGGCGTCGAGCGCGAGCGCTCGTAGAGGGTCCCAAGGCGCCCGGCCAGCGCCGAGGTGATGCGAGGATCGAAGACGAGTCCCGAGTGCGCGGCGTCGTGATGGGCGAGAATGGCAAGCGTGTGACGGGCGTCGCGGTCGCCGCTCTCCGCAACGACGTTCCAGCACGAGCGGCGCGGCAGCGCGAGCCGCCGCAGCCAGTGGCGATTGCAGGAGACGTCGTCGGCAAAGGCCGCCGCCGCGATCGCACCCGCTGCAACGCCTATCGCGCGGCCGCCGACGCGTTTACGTCCTCGCCTTGCGCCCCTGAGCGCCAGGGCGCCCGCCAGAGCCGCCGCCGCGCTCGCCAGCCCGAGCGGTAGCCAGTAGCCGCCGCTCGCCTCGCCCTGCTCGACCCGTGCGGCGCAGCCAAGAGATTCGAGCCGCTCGGCGATCCATGCCGCGGCTCGACGTTCGCCCTCGCTGGCCGACTCGCGCTCGAAGCTCGCCAGATACTCGATCGTCTCCCGGATCAGGGCGTCCGGGCCTTCCTGCGACTGACTCACGCCGGTGCCGGGCTCACGGTCGCCGACGGGCTCACGCTGGTCGATGGCTCACACCTGCGGCCGGCGGGCCACCCCGAGCACGTGCGGAGCGACAGGCGCGACCAGCACGCAGGGGCGGACCGAGAGACGGCGCCGGCTCTCGACCTCGAAGCCCGCGCGCTCGATCGCCTCAGCGGTCGTGCGGCTCGTGTGGCAGCCGCCTGCGATGCGCGGCCAGACGAAATCGAGCGCGCGCTGCAGGCGCGCGATGCCGGGCGTCTCGGAGGCGACGTGCTCGTAGAAGCGCAGCTCGCCTCCCGGCCGGAGCACTCGCGCGAGCTCGGCCAGCGCGACCGCCTGGTCGGCCACCGAGCACAGGACGAGCGACACGACGCCCGCGTCGAGCGAGGCCGTCTCCGCTGGGAGCTCCTCGGCCAGGCCGTCGACGATGCGCACGGGCACGCGTGCCTCGGCGGCGGCCTCGGCCGCACGCTCGCGCAGGTAGCGCTCGGGCTCGACCGCCACCACCTCCGTCACCGTCTCCGGGTAGTGCTTGAAGTTGAGGCCGTTGCCCGCTCCGACCTCGATCACGCGGCCCGACAGGCCGGCGAGCAGCTCGCGGCGGTGCTCGAATTCCTCTGTCTCTTCGGCGCTGCGACTGATCCGGTCGTAGACGCGCGCGAACAGCGGGTGGTGTACGGCCGGAGAATGACCCGCCACTACGGCACCCAGCGCTCGGCGGCCGGGGTCAGCGTGAGCTCGTGGGTCATTCCGCGGGGACCCTGCACGGCCAGGTACTCGACCGC
>JBBSNQ010000193.1:0-3700 GCA_038232575.1 Solirubrobacterales bacterium
CCTCGCTCAGCTCCTCGACTGCCCTTCTGAGCTTCTCCTTGGCGGTCATCGCTTCTTCAGCGTAGCGCCGCAGGGCGCGGCTTCGAGCCCTCACGAGCGTCTGCGGAAGCTTCTGCAGCCCCCTCCTCAGCGGGGAGAACCGCACGCGTTCGCAGGCTCCGTGAGTGGGCCGGGCAGGACTCGAACCTGCGACCGACGGATTATGAGTCCGCTGCTCTAACCGACTGAGCTACCGGCCCGCGCGAGTGGTGACCCGGGCCAAGCTAGCACCGCACGCGTGCCGCGAGCCTCAGCGTCGGGCATCTTCGCGCTCCCATGTCTTCTCGCGCAGCCGCGTATAGGGTTCCGCCTCAATGGCGGAGCGCGCTGCACTCATCACGGGCGGGTCGAGCGGGATCGGCCTGGCGATAGCGCGCGCGCTCGGCGAGGACGGCTACTCGCTGACCGTCTCCGCGCGTCGCCCGGACAAGCTCGAGGAGGCCGTCGCCGGCCTCACTTCCGACGGTGCCGACGCCCAGGCCGTGCCCGCAAACATGGCTGAGGAGGACGACATAAAGGCGCTCGTCGCTGCGCATCAGGACCGCTTCGGCCGGCTCGACGTGCTCGTCAACAACGCCGGCGTCGGCATCGGCGGGCAGATCGCCGACCAGGAGACCAAGCAGCTCGACATGCAGATCGCCGTAAACCTGCGCGCCACGTTCCTGACCCTGCGCGAGTGCATCCCGATGCTCAAGGAGGCAGGCGCCGAGCACCGCAAGGCGCTCGTGGCGAACGTCGCCTCGATTGCCGGCAAGCACGGACAGCCGTGGCTGTCGGCCTACTCGGCGACGAAGGCGGGCATCGTCGGGCTGTCGCAGGGCGCAAGCGGCGAGCTGGGCGAAGCGGGCGTGCAGGTGACCGCGCTGTGCCCGGCGTTCGTGGCGACCGCGATGACCGATTGGGTCGAGGGCGTCTCGAAGGAGGAGATGATCCAGCCCGAGGACATCGCCGAGGCCGTGCGCTACCTGCTGCGCACCTCACCGGCCTGCGCGATTCCCGAGATTCAGTTCGTGCGGCCGGGCCAGTCGCTCTAGAGCGCAGCCCGAGACGTTCGGATAAAGCAGCCGCTCACCGGCCAGCAGCCGCTCGGGCGCCGGCGGCGGGTGCGCCCGGCTCGAGGGCGACGAGCACCCCTACCGGGGCCAGGTGCGCACCGGATCCTGGAGCTAGACGCGCTCGTGCTCGCGAGGCGCGTCGGCCTGCGCGGATCCGTCGGCCTGCTCTTCCTCGGCGCCGACCGCGTCCTCGTCCTGCTCGCGCAGCTGAGTGAAGACCGCCTGCATCTCCTCGACGCTGCGGAAGGGGCGTAGCCAGGACCAGCCGGGCTTCGCGCCCAGCTCGCCCGAGCGGTCGCGCTCGCCGGTATCCACGCGCGGGCGCTTCTGGGCCTCGGCCGCGGCCTGCTGCTGCTCGAGCTCTTGCGAGGCCCGCCACGAGGCGTCCTTGGCCCGGCGCTCCGCACGGCGGCTCTTGACCTCCGCCTGGTCGGCGCGCCAGCGCGCGATCTTCGCCTCGGCCGCCTTGGCGAGGCGGTCGCGCTCGGCCTTGATCTCCTCCACCGCGGCGCTCAGCTTAGTCTGCGGACGCTCGCGCGCGAGGCTCGACTCGAGCATCAACTGAAGGGAGCGGAGCTCGCGCTCGGTGGCTGGGCGCGGCTGGCCCTCGACGGCCTTCGTGTAGCTGTCCCATGCACGCGCAAAGCTCGAGATGTCGGTCCGGCCCCCGCGGCGATGGGCGCCGAGCATCGGGCAGACGCCGCCTCCCTTCGGCGCCGTGTAGGCGCCCACGATGATCCGGTCGTTGCGGACGGACTGCAGCATCGCGTCCCGAGTGCGCTCGGGCAGTGAATCGATCGTGCGGCGGAGCCGCTGCCTGGCCGCCTCCTGCTTTGGCTTACGCATCAACATCGGCCCTCACCTTTCTGCGTCGCGTCCGCTCGCCAGGCAGCATCGCCGTGGTGCGATGCGTACGATTGCGCCCTCACCTGCGCGGATGCAGGAGATTAGCGCGATTCGTCGGGTATGGCAGGCGCGACTCGAGATCTGAAAGGGGACTTGCATGAGGCTGGGTCTGCACGTCGGCTACTGGGGACTTGGTCTGACGCCCGAGCAGCAGCTCGAGCTCGTGCACGAGGCCGAGTCGCTCGACTTCGACTCCGTGTGGGCGGCGGAGGCCTACGGGTCCGACACCGCGACGGTGCTCGCCTGGCTGGCATGCAACACCGAGCGCATCAGGATCGGCTCGGCGATCCTGCAGATGCCCGCGCGGTCACCGGCGATGACCGCCATGACCGCGGCGACGCTCGACAACATCTCGAACGGCCGCATGATCCTCGGCATCGGCTCCTCCGGCCCCCAGGTCGCCGAGGGCTGGCACGGCCAGCGCTTCGCCAAGCAGCTGCAGCGCACGCGCGAGTACGTGGCGATCGTGCGCATGGCGCTCGCGCGCGAGCGGCTCGAGTTCGAGGGCGAGGCCTACACGCTGCCGCTGCCCGATGGCCCCGGCAAGGCGCTCAAGCTGACGATCGCGCCCGTGCAGGAGCAGATTCCGATCTACCTCGCCGCGATCGGGCCGAAGAACACGCAGCTGACCGGCGAGATCGCCGACGGCTGGATGCCCACCTTCTTCTCGCCCGAGCACGTGCGCGAGTTCCGCGAGCTGCTCGAGGAGGGCGCGACGCGCGGCGGACACGGTCTCGACGACTCCTTCGACATCGCCCCCAACGTGAACGTCGCCCTCGACGATGACATCGACCGCGCGCGCGACGCGATGCGGCCGATGATCGCGCTCTACGTCGGCGGCATGGGCTCGCGCAAGCAGAACTTCTACAACGCGCTGATGCGCCGCTACGGCTTCGAGGAGGCGGCGGAGAAGGTGCAGGAGCTCTACCTCGACGGAAAGCGCGACGAGGCCGCGGCGGCTCTGCCCGCGGAGCTGATCGACCAGACCTCGCTGTGCGGGCCCAGGGAGCGGATCGCCGAGCGCCTCGAGCTCTACCGCGAGGCGGGCGTCGGAACGCTGATCACCACGCCGATGGCCACCACCGCGGAGGCCCGCTCTGCGACCATGCGGACGCTCGCAGAGCTCGTCTGAGCGCGCGCAGCGGCCGCCGCCGCTTCCTGCTGAGCGCCTTCGGCGATCCGGGGCACACGTTTCCCGCGATAGCGCTCGGCCGGGCGCTCGTGCAGCGCGGTCACGAGGTCTGGCTCCAGACCGCTGAGCGCTGGCGCGAGGACGTCGAGCGCGAGCACATGCGCTTCGCACCCGCACCCGAGTACAGCGTGTTCCCGACGCGCGAGCGGCCACTCCAGCCCTACGCCGCGGCGGTGAAGGCCGCGCAGGAAACGCGCCCGCTCGTCGGCGAGGTCCGCCCCGACGCCGTGGTCGCGGACATCCTCACGGTCCACGCCGGGCTCGCGGCCGAGCTCGAGGGAAGGCCATGGATGACCCTGATCCCGCATCTGCTCCCCGAGCACTCGCCGGGGCTTCCCCCCTACTCGACCGGAGCGAGGCTGCCGCGCACGCGGGCCGGCGCCGCGCTCTGGCGCCTGTTCGATCCGCTGCTCGAGCGCGGCGTGCGCCGCGGCCGCGAGCAGCTCAACGGTGCTCGAGAGCGTGTCGGACTGCCCGCGGTCACCCATCTCCACGGCGGGATCTCGCG
>JBBSNQ010000194.1:0-3686 GCA_038232575.1 Solirubrobacterales bacterium
GCTACGTCGCGGGAGTGGGCGAGGGTCTCTCCGTCGTGCGCAGCGAGCGCGGTCAGGAGGTCGGAGATCCCGCCCTCCTGCCTGATGCTGCTGCCCCTCTCGGCTGCTGATGGCTCGGTCACCGTGGCACTGGCTCCGTTCGACACGCTTCGGCACCTCCGTGCATTGACTCCGTCGCGCCATCGCTGGCGCGATCGATTGCGTCTCCCTGCGATCCCATCTGCCTCTTGAAACGCACGAGGCCCTGAACGGATAGGACCTATCTCCCCGGAGTTGTCGATCGGCTCCCTCATCAGCCCGCTCCCTCCCTACACTTGCGCTCGGGATGCGCCGCGTAACGTTCTCGCGGAACTTCACGCTGTCGCTCTCGCGGACGTGCCGCTGCTACTGCAAGTACTGCGCGTTCGCCACCCACCAGGCGCACCTCTACGCGCCAGAGGAGGTCGAGCGGCTGCTGGAGGAGGCGGTGCGCCGCAACGCCAAGGAGCTGCTCGTGCTCACGGGCGAGCATCCGGAGGTGAACGCGGAGGTCGCACGGCGCCTTGCCGAGTACGGCCACGCGGACTTCACGAGCTACGTCGCCTGGGCATGCGAGCGGGCGCTCGAACGCGGTCTGCTCCCGCACACGAACATCGGCGTGCTCGACCATGCAGGCCTCTCTCGGCTGCGCGAGGTGACCGCCTCGCAGGGGCTCATGCTCGAGTCGGTCTCCGAGCGGTTGATGGAGACGGTCCACGCCGGCTCCCCGACCAAGCACCCCGAGCGGCGCCTTGCCACGATTCGCGCAGCCGGCGAGCTGCGCATACCGTTGACCAGCGGAATCCTCGTGGGAGTCGGGGAGTCGCGCGAGGAGCGGCTTGCCTCACTCGCGGCGCTGGCCGACGCGCATCGCGAGCTCGGCCACATCCAGGAGGTGATCCTGCAGAACTACGTGCCCCACCCGCGCTACCACGGCCGCGAGCCGGCCGCGATCGCCGACGCCGCGCAGCGTGACGGCCACAGCGGGGAGCCGGCGCCGGCGCCGGCGTGGGCGACCCCGATCTCGCTCGAGGACATGCGCGAGCTAGTGGAGGAGTCACGTCGCCTGATGCCCGACGTCGGCGTGCAGATCCCGCCCAATCTCTCCGACTGGTGGCTGCCGCTCGTCGAGGCCGGCGCGACGGACCTCGGCGGCCTGTCGGCCAACGGCGACCACATCTCGCCCGAGCATCCGTTTCCCTCGCCGCATCGGATGCGCCGCCAGCTCGCCGCCAGCGGCTACGCGCTGACCGAGCGTCTCTGCGTCTATCCGCAGTACATGAGCTCTGAGTGGCTCGAGCAGGGCGTGCTCGACACGGTCAAGGCGCGCTTCTGGTCGTTCATCCCTCGGCGCGGCTCGGGGCGGCGCGAGGAGCGCCCGATCCGGCGCGACCTCGTGCCGGGGGCGGTGGCGAAGGGCCGCGCGGGCGAGTGGCTCTCGGAGGAGGAGCTGAGCGCGCTGTTCGCCGAGCGGCGTCCCGAGGCGATCGAGGACATGCGCCAGGCGGCCGACGAGTTGCGGCGCGAGCTTGCGGGCGACGCGGTGACGTTCGTCGTCAATCGCAACATCAATGTCTCCAACGTCTGCATCGTCGGCTGCGCGTTCTGCGGCTTCGGGCAGGGCCGGCGCTCGCCGGACGCCTACCAGCACGACCGCGACGAGCTGGTGCGCCGCGTCGAGGAGGCGCAGCGGTTCGGCGCCACCGAGATCTGCATGCAGTCGGGGATCCACCCCGACTGGACGCTGCCGGACTACGAGCGCTGGCTGGCGATCGCCAAGCAGGCCGCGCCGGATATCCACCTGCACGCCTACTCGCCGATGGAGGTCGCGCATATGTGCGAGATCTCGGGCCTAGCGCCACGCGAGGTCTTCGCCAGGCTGCGCGCCGCGGGGCTCGGCTCGACGCCTGGGACCGCCGCCGAGGTGCTCCACGACGGAGTGCGCGAGCGCATCTCGCCCAACAAGCTCCCCGTCGGGCGCTGGGTCGAGATCGTCGAGGCCGCGCATGCCGCCGGAGTTCGCTCGAGCTCGACGGTGATGTTCGGCCACATCGAGGAGCCGTGGGAGCTCGCCGAGCACATGCGCGTCGTGCGCGCCCTGCAGGAGCGCACCGGCGGCTTCACCGAGTTCGTCCCGCTCTCCTTCATCCCGTTCCACACGCTGCTCGGGCGCACGCACGGGGTCGAGGAGATCTCTCCCGAGGAGAACCTCAAACACACCGCTGCCTTCCGGCTTGCGCTTGGGGGGACGGTGCCAAACCTGCAGGCGAGCTGGGTCAAGATGGGCCTCGACGCGGCGACGGAGTCGCTGCGATGGGGCGTGAACGACCTCGGGGGCACGTTGATGGAGGAGTCGATCAGCCGCATGGCGGGTTCCCATCACGGCACGATGCTCAGCCCGGAGGACCTGATCGGCGCGGCACACGCAGCCGGGCGACCAGCCGTGCAGCGCGACACGCTCTACGAGGCGCTGGCGGAGCACCCAGTAGACGTCTGCATCGCATAGGCTGCCGCGACCGTCTAACGAGTCAAGGAGCTGAGCTGAGCATGGAGCTATTCGAGCGGATCGACGCCGCCTGCGAGCGGTGGAACGTCCTGCAGCATCCCTTCTACAAGGCCTGGAGCGCCGGCACGCTCAAGCGCGAGAAGCTTGCGTTCTACGCCGGCGAGTACCGGCACGCCGTCGTCGCGCTCGCCCGAGCGACCGAGGCCGCTGCCGAGACCGCCGAGCCCGGTGTGCGCGCCGAGCTGCGGCCGCACGCGATCGAGGAGGCCGCGCACGTCGACCTGTGGGACGAGTTCGCCGGCGAGCTCGGTGCGGAGACCGACCGTGCCCCCCGCGCCGAGACCGAGCGCTGCGCGCAGGCATGGACCGGCGGGGACACGCTCGCCGATCGGCTCGCCGTCCTCTACGCGATCGAGTCCGCGCAGCCGGCGATCTCACGCACGAAGCTCGAGGGGCTCGAGAGCCACTACGGGATGCCGGCACCGAGCCGTGCGACCGCGTACTTCAGCCTGCACGCCAAGCGGGACGTCGAGCACGCCGCGCAGTCGCGCCGGCTGCTCGCCGAGCGCGCGAGCGGGGCGGAGTCGGACAGGCTGGTCGAGCTCGCCTCCTCCGCGATCGAGGCCAACTGGCGCCTGCTCGACGGCGTCGAGGAGCAGTTCGCGGCCTAGATGGGTGATCCCAGACCCACGCGGCGTGGAATCAACCATCGAGAGCCCGCCGCGCTCAGCCGAAGAGGTCCTCCTCCGCGGGCCGCCTGAGCGCGGCGGCGCCCGCGCCGTCGTCGTAGGAGACGAAGCGGGCGAGACCGCGCACGAGCACCGCGGGCTCGAGCGAGTCCTTGCGGCGTGCGAGGTCGGCGGCCGCGGCGATCGCGTCGGCCACGGCGATCATCGTTGCCTGCAACTTGCGCCCGTGCGCGTCGGCGCGACCGCGCCAGTCCTCGAACGGTGCCACTCCGGCGGCGCCGACCGCGACATCGGTTTGACCGACCCGCCATGCGCGCCCGAAGGAGTCGGAGACCACGACCCCCGGGCGCACGCCGCGGGCGCGCTCGATCCCCCGGCGCAGGGCGCGAGCCGAGCCGTCCGGGTCCGCCGGCAGCAGAACCAGCTCGCCGCCGCGCTCGCCGAGCGCTGCGGCTCCGTCGGCGGCCGTCTCC
>JBBSNQ010000195.1:0-3629 GCA_038232575.1 Solirubrobacterales bacterium
CCGAGGGAGAGAGCCTCGCGCAGGGCCAGCTCGAGCACCTTCTGCGCCCGCGGCGTGAACGGGATCTGCCCGGAGGTGACCTCCTCGCCGGAGCCGACGATCCGCACGACCTGGGCGCGGACGCGCTCGACGGTGATGTCCAGGGACTCGAGGACGCGGGCGGCCAGGCCCTCCTCCTCGCGCAGCAGACCGAGCAGGATGTGCTCGGTGCCGATGTAGTTGTGCTTGAGGGTCCGCGCCTCCTCTTGGGCGAGGACGACCACCTGACGGGCCCGCTCTGTGAATCTCTCGAACATCCGCTACCTGACCTGACTTAGCTCCTGGGTGAGTATCGCGCGACCTACGGTCGTATCCCGGCCTGGATGCCTCCCGGTGAATGCGCGGCCACCGCAGACCCCGATCACCTTCTTCGGCACTTCGTCGCCGATCGATCAGCCCTCCGGTCTCGTTTGCGCGGAAGCGAAAGTATAGACGGGCCAGTCGGCCGGCTTGGGCGGTCGCCGCCACGGCTGAGAGGGCGCTGCCGCAAGTTGCGGGGAACCCAATCGACGAGGCCCGCCCGGGCCCCGGCACCGTCCCACGCCGCCGCGCCGGACGCCGGTTGGGGCGAAGCCACGGCCGAGGAGGCGGCCCCGGCCACGCGCTCAGCGCATCGCCGGGAAGAGCAGCACCTCGCGCAGGCTCGGAGCGCCGGTGAGCAGCATCACCAGCCGGTCGATGCCGAGCCCGACCCCGGCGGTCGGCGGCATTCCCTGCTCGAGCGCCCGCAGGAAGTCCTCGTCGTGGGGCTGCGCGTCGGCGTCGCCGCGGCGCAGCTCCTCGGCCTGGGCCGCGAAGCGGCGGCGCTGCTCGTCGGGGTCGTTGAGCTCGCTGAAGGCGTTGGCGAACTCGATCCCCTGCGCGAAGCACTCGAAGCGCTCGACGAGTCCCGGCTCCGAGCGATGGGCCTTGGCAAACGGAGACAGCTCGACCGGGTAGTCGACGACGAACGTGGGCTGGATCAGCTTCGGCTCGACGTGCTTTGAGAGCAGCCCGTCGACGAGCTTCGCCCACGTCTCGCTCGGGTCGACCTCGATCCCCTCCGCGAGCGCCGCCTCGACGAGCGCGTCGCGCTCGCGGTGGGCTAGCACGTCGACGCCGGTGTGCTGGCGGATCGCATCGCGCAGGGTCACGCGCCGCCACGGCGGGGTGAGGTCGAGCTCGCCCTCGTAGCCGACCTCGGCCGCGACCGACGCGACGAGCTGCTCGAGCGCCTGCGCGACGACGCCGTAGTCGGCGTAGGCCTCGTACCACTCGAGCATCGTGAACTCGGGGTTGTGCTTGGGCGAGAGGCCCTCGTTGCGGAAGTCCTTGCCGAGCTCGTACACGCGCTCGAGGCCGCCGACGATCAGGCGCTTTAAGTACAGCTCGGTCGCGATGCGCAGGTAGAGGTCGCGCCCGAGCGCCTGGTGGTGGGTCGTAAACGGCCGTGACAGAGCGCCGCCGTAGAGCGGCTGGAGCACCGGCGTCTCGACCTCGATGAAGCCGCGCGCGTCGAGCCAGCGCCGCAGCGCGCCGACCACCCCCGCGCGCAGCGTGAACAGGGTGCGCGCCTCATCGCTTGCGATCAGGTCGAGCTCGCGCTGGCGGTAGCGGGTCTCTGTGTCCTCGAGCCCGTGGAACTTCTCGGGCGGCGCGCGCAGCGATTTGGCGAGCAGCTCGAAGCGCTCGACGCGCAGCGAGAGCTCGCCGCGCCGCGAGCAGAAGGCGGCGCCATCGATCCCGATCAGGTCCCCGAGGTCGAGCGAGCTGAGCTGCTCGAAGCCCTGCTCGCCGAGGCTGTCGAGGCGGGCGTGGAGCTGGATCCTCCCGGAGCGGTCGACGAGGTCGAGGAACGCCGCCTTGCCGTGGCCGCGCCTGGCCGCGATGCGCCCGGCGACGCGGTGGATGGACTCGGTCTCGGCGCCGGCCTCTAGCCCGGCGTGTGCAGCGCGCACCGAGGCGATCGGCTGGACCCCCGGGTAGGCGTGCGGGAAGGGGTCGACCCCCTCGCCGCGCAGGCGCTCGAGCTTGGCGCGGCGATCGTCGAGGGTGCCGTCGCCCGCGGGGCGGTTCTCGTGCGCCGAGCTGCCCCCCGCGGCCATCTCTGCCGAGGGCCTACTCGGAGTCGATCTTCGTGATCTTGAGCTCGCGGGCCGGCCCGCGCGGCACCGACACCGAAACGAGGTCGTTGCGCTTGTGCCCGAGCAGCGCCTTGCCGACCGGCGACTCGTTCGAGAGCTTGAGCTCGGCGGGGTCGGCCTCGGGCGCGCCGACGATCTTGTAGCGGAGCGACTTCGAGGTCGCCTGGTCCTTGACGTGCACGATCGATCCGACCTGGACGACGTCGGTCGAGATGTCGTGGTCGTCGACGACGACCGCCGAGCGCAGCTTGTCCTCGAGGTCGGCGATCTGGCGCTCGAGCATCGCCTGCTCGTTCTTGGCGTCGTCGTACTCGGAGTTCTCCGAGATGTCGCCGAACTCGCGCGCCTCCTTGATGCGCGCGGCCACCTCGCGCCGGCCCTCGGTCGAGAGCCGCTCGATGCGAGCCTTCAGCTCGTCGAGCCCGTGGGGTGTGAGGATGACCTCCTTCGGCATAAGAAAACCCCCGCTCGACCCGGCCGGAGGGTCGCGGAGTGTAGCAACGGCGACAGCCCGGACCGCCCGCTGCTGTAAGGAGTCGCTCTCGACGATTCGCCGGCGTCGAACACGACGTTTTACATGCTCTATGCCGCGAGCGGAGGCGCCACCGCCAGGGGTGCCGCGGAGCCCGCGAGCTCGTCGAGCGCGGCGCGCGCCTGCGCCGTCGTGGGCGCCGTGAGCAAGTGCTCGGCCCCAGCTCGCGATGCCCCGAGCCGCTCCGCGTACCACGGGTAGAACTTGCGCAGGTAGCGGCCCGCGCGCTCGACGCCGAGGTGCTCCTCCGCGCGGTCGATAACCCAACGGAGCTCGGCTGCGACCTCGGCCGGCGTCGGCTCCCCGGCGCGGCGGCCGAGCAGCCGCTCGAACAGCCATGGATTGCCGAGCGAGCCGCGGGCGAGCATCACCGCCGCGGCACCCGTGCGCTCGAACGCCGCCAGCGCGCGCTCGTCGTCGGCGAGGCCGCCGGAGACGATCACGGGCGCGCCGAGCGACTCGACGAGCTCCGCGACGAGCGCGTAGTCGGGCTCGCCCTTGTGCTGCTGCACGGCCGCGCGCGGGTGAAAGCCGATCGCCGCGACGCCCGCCTCCTCGACAAGCCGCCGCGCGAGCCGCGCGCCCGTCGGCTCGCCCGGGCGCAGCCCCGAGCGGAGCTTCACCGTCACCGGCAGGCCGCTCCCCTCGCCGGCCGCCTTCGCGATCGCAACCGCGCGGTCGGGCTCTTCGATCAGCGACGCGCCCGCGCCCGTCTTGCAGACCTTCCGCACCGGGCAGCCCATGTTGAGGTCGATCAGGTCGGCGCCCGCCTCGGCGGTGCGCTCGGCTGCGATCCGCATCACCTCGGCGTCCTGGCCGAAGAGCTGGATCGCGACGGGATGCTCGTCGGGGTGGATGCGCAGGAACTGGTCGAGCGTGCGGCGGTCGCCGTAGCGGACGCCGAAGCTCGAGACCATCTCGGAGACGACGAGCCC
>JBBSNQ010000196.1:0-3611 GCA_038232575.1 Solirubrobacterales bacterium
CCGAGGTCGGCGCCAAGGTCGACACCGCCCGCGGGCGGCGGCGGCCCGCGGCGCACGCCTGGAGGGGGCGGCGGTGGCTCGGGCGGCGGCGGCCGCGGCGGTTCCGGAGGCGGTGGCAATAGGGGCGACGGCGGCGGTAGCGCGCCCTCTGGCGGGACCTCCGGCGGCGGCGTTCGCAGCCGCGCGACGGAAGCCGGATGACGCTCGCGGAGGTGCTCAGGCAGCGGCGGGCTCGGCGCCCGCGAGGCGCAGCCACTCGGCCGGCAGCGTGCCCGGCGGCGTCGAGCCCGGGAAGTCCGGGAACAGCCGCAGCGCCAGCGCTCCGGCCGGGCGCGGCTCGATCAGCGGCCGCAGGTCCCCGAGCGTCATAATCAGCCGCAAGGTCGTTGCGATCTGCAGGTCGGCGACGTTCGGCTTCTCCCCGCCCATGACACCCTCGCCGATCCAGCCGTCGATCCGGTCGAGATGTCCCGGCAGCGCCTCGAGGTCGGCCCGCACCGCTTCGTCCGAAGCGCGGTTGAGCGCGATCTCGCCGCGGGAGATCAGCGGGATGCCGGCGCGCAGCAGGGGCGCGGGAAACTTGAGCTTGGCGCCCTCGGAGTAGCTCGCCGCTGCTCCTGGCTCCCGCTTGAACGACGGCCAGAGCAGGCGCCGCGCGATCGGCTGGAAGACCTCGTCGCCCCACTGCTCGGCCTCCTCCACACGCGCGCGCGCAGCGGGATCGGCGGGCAGCAGCGGCGGCTCCGGAGCGATCTCCTCGAGCCGGCGCAGGATCGCCCGCGAGCCGACGATCTTCTCGCCGTCGAGCTCGATGCCGGGCACGGTGCGCTGCCCGAAGCGAAGCCGCTGCACGCCCGCGTGCACGAGCGGCGGCAGCTCGACCGTCTTGTAGGGGATTCCCTTGAGCGTCAGCGCCCGTTCGACGGTGGCGCAGGGATGCGAGCCGTAGACGATGTGCAGGCGCGCCTCGATGGGCGCGAGCATAGCGGGGGTCGGGCGCCGGTCGCCGCTTGCGCGGGGGCGAGCCCGGCGATCTACTCGACAAGTGTGGCGATCTACACCCCTATGGTGGGGGCTGAGGTACACGCTTGGGGTCCGAGACCGCAGTCACTCCCTCCGTTTCTCCCTCATTCCCTGCGCCCGCGCATCGCAGCGGGCCAGGGACGGGACACGCAGGGGCTGCGGGCGTCGCAAAGGCGCCAGGGTAGGTCGGCGGCCTTGGTGATGCCTACGCGCGCGCCGCTGACGAGTCGTGGCTCCGGCTCGGCGGGGTCGCGCGGGAGCAGCTCGATCGGACCGTTGGCGAGCGGAGCGCCGTTGTGGTCGAGGCGGCCGGCGAGCGGCACGCCGTTCAACCCGAGGCCGATTCCGAGCGCTTGGGTCAGCTTGCCGGGGCCCGAGCAGAGGTCGGTCTCGCGTTCGAGGCCTCGTCGCTCGCGCATCAGCTCGATGCCCCCGGTCGGCTCGAGTGCCCTGATCAGCACGGCCGCGCCGACGCCTTCGTCCTCGCAGACCGCGTTCATGAGCGCGTGGATCCCGTAGGAGCGGTAGACGTAGGCGCGTCCGGGCGGGCCGAAGAGCACGCGCGTGCGCTCGGTGAGGCCGGCGTAGGCGTGGCAGGCCGGCTCCTGCTCGTGATAGCTCTCGACCTCGACGATGCGGCCGGAGGTCGAGCCGTGCCGGAGCGTGCAGCCGAGCAGATTGCGCGCGACGTCGTGGACCGAGCACGCGTAGAAGTCGGGGCTGCGGGGATCGGGTGGAGCATGCGCCGGCTTCGGCGGGCTCAGCGCGCGCCCGCTCATTCAGGGGAGATGCGCGGTGCTCGACACCCGGCTCACGGCGCGGGCTCGGCGAGCGTCTCGCGGGCCAGCTCGAGCTGCTCACGCACGCGGGCGAGCGCGGTCCCGCCAAACGAGACCTTCGACTCGAGCCAGCCTCCCTCGGCGAGCAGCTCGCGAAGCTCGGCGTGCGCGTCGTCCTCGGCGAGCGGCGGCGCCTGCTCCCCCAGCTCGCTGCGAGACAGGTCGGACAGCGACCTGCCCTGCTCGACCACGTAGCGCACCAGCCCAGCGACCATCCCGTGTGACTCCCGGAACGGCACGCCGCGGCGCACGAGCAGGTCGGCTATGTCGGTGGCGGCGAGGAGCTCGTCCGCGGAGGCCGCGGCGAGGCGCTCGTGCTCGAAGCGGATCCCGCCGAGCATCTGCCCCGCCGCGGCGAGCATGAGCTCGAGCGTGTCGGCGGCGTCGAAGAGATGCTCCTTGTCCTCCTGCAGATCCTTGTTGTAGGCGAGTGGGAGCGCGTGCAGCGTGCCGTGCAGCGCGACGAGATGAGCGGCGACGCGCGGAGCCTTGGCGCGCAGCAGCTCGGCCGCGTCGGGGTTCTTCTTCTGCGGCATGAGCGACGAGCCCGAGGCGAACGCGTCGGCGACCTCGCAGAAGCCGAACTCCTCGCTCGACCAGAGCACGATCTCCGCGCCGAGCTGCGAGAGGTGGGTCGCGCAGGTGGCAGCGGCCCCCAGGTAGTCGAGCACGAAGTCGCGGTTCGACACCGCATCGAGCGAGTTCGGCGCGACTCCCGCGAAGCCGAGCTCACGTGCGACGGACTCGCGATCGGTGTCGAAGTTCACACCCGCGAGCGCGCCTGCGCCGAGCGGGAGCTCGCCAGCCTCCGAGCGGCAGTGCGCAAAGCGGCGCCGGTCGCGGCGAAAGCGCCAGAGATGGGCAAGCAGATGGTGGGAGAGGTAGACGGGCTGCGCCCGCTGGAGGTGCGTGTAGCCGGGCATCGGCCAGTCGAGGTGCCGCTCGGCCAACTCGAGCAGAGCACGCATCAGCTCGAGCGTCAGCTCATCCGCAGCCTCGCAGCGTGCGCGCACGAACATGGCGACGTCCGTGGCCACCTGGTCGTTGCGCGAGCGTGCGGTATGCAGCCTGCCGGCGACCGGACCGATCAGCTCGGTCAGCCGCCGCTCGATCGCCATGTGGATGTCCTCGTCCTCGGGATCGAACACGAACCGATCCTGCTCGAGCTCCTCCCCCACCGCCACCAGCCCCCGCTCGAGCTCGGCCGCGTCCGCCTCGGCGACGATGCCGCGGGTCGCGAGCATGCGCGCGTGCGCGCGCGACTGCGCTATGTCCTCGGCCCACAGCCGCCGGTCGAAGGACACCGAGGAGTTGAGCGCCCGGAAGAGCTCGTCCTGCGAGGTGGAGAACCGCGACACTGATCCGCGAGTCTATGCCTGCCGCAGGCGGCGGACGTCCCGCAGGCGAGCGCATCCGAGAGCCGCTGCGCAACCAACGTCGCGTAAGCCCGAACCGAGCGCCGCGACGAGGGCCTCACCGGAGACAGGCCCCGCGCAAGTGGCGCTCGGGGTGGAGGCGCCCGGCGCGAAGACGCCCGGAGCAGCGGCCGGGCTAGCCCTCCAGCACCTCCCGCACCGCCTCGCACACCCGCTCCACCTGCCCGTCGCTCAACTCCGGATAGAACGGCAGCGCGAGCGACCGGCGCGCGAGGTCCTCGCAGACCGGGAGCTCGCCCTCGCGATGGCCGTAGCGCTCGCGGTAGTAGCTCATCAGGTGGATCGCGGGCAGAGAGGGATTCGAGTCGCTGCC
>JBBSNQ010000197.1:0-3609 GCA_038232575.1 Solirubrobacterales bacterium
ATCGAGATCGGATGCCAGCGCGGCAGCCGCTCCGAGCAGTACTCGACCATGTCTGTCACGAGCCGCATCGCAGGATCGAGCGGGAAGCACCACTCCTTCTGCGCGATGTACTCCTTGAGGATGTCGGTCTGGATCGTGCCCCCCAGCCGCTCGGCCGGCACCCCCTGCCGCTCGGCGGCGGCGATGTAGAAGGCGAGCATGATTGCCGCCGGGGCGTTGACCGTCATCGACGTCGAGACCGTCCCCATGTCGATGCCCTGGAAGAGCGTCGCCATGTCGTCGGGCGTGTCGATCGCCACGCCCTCGCGGCCGACCTCGCCGAGCGAGCGCGGGCTGTCGGAGTCAAAGCCCATCAGGCTCGGCATGTCGAACGCCGTCGAGAGACCGGTCTGGCCGTGCTCGAGCAGGTAGCGGAAGCGCTCGTTGGTCTCCTCCGCGGTGCCGTAGCCGGCGAACTGGCGCAGCGTCCACAGCCTGCCGCGGTACATCGACGGGTAGACGCCGCGCGTGTAGGGGTACTCGCCCGGCAGGCCGATCCGCTGCTCGGCGTCGGCCGGGAGATCCTCGGCCGTGTAGAGCGGCTCGACCGCCTCGCCGGAGATGGTGGTGAAGAGCGCGTCGCGCTCCGGCGTCTCGGCGTAGCGCTCGCGGTACCAGCGCTCGACATCGGTCATCGCACGGGGCGGAGCGGCCATCGGCGGGGATTCTAGGAGCCGCTCAGATCGGGAGCTTGCGGCGCAGGCGCGGCTTCAGGCGCGCGGCGATCCAGCCGCCGCCCCCGCCGACGATGCCGACCGCAGCGAGACCGGTGGCGATCCGCAGCCGCCGGGCGAGCTTGTCAAAGCGCATGACCTGCCAGCCCTCGGCGCGCGCCACCCGCTCGAGCGGGCGATCGGGATTGACGGCGACGGGATGCCCGACAGCCCGAAGCATCGGCAGGTCGGACTCCGAGTCCGAGTAGGCGTAGGAAGCGGCGAGGTCTATGCCCTCATTGGCGGCGAACTCCCTAATCGCCTCGGCCTTGCCGTCGCGATAGGTGAACGGGCCGTCCGGCCGGCCGGTGTAGACGCCGTCGCGCACCTCCGAGCGTGAGCCGATGCTCCCGTCGAGCGTGAGCACGTAGGCAAGCACGTCGGCCGTCTCCTGCGAGGCCGCCGTGACGATGTAGGCGCTCCGTCCCGCGTCCTGATGCTCGAAGACGGTGCGCAGCACCGGGTCGTAGACGCGCGGCAGTATGCCGGCGAGCGCGTGCGGCATGAGTCGCTTGAGGTCGATGACGCGGACGCCGGCGATCAGCTCGAAGATGCGCCGGCGGATCTCGGCGGTCTCCTCGTCGGTCGACCCTCGCACGCGGTAGCGCAGGTTGGCCCACAGATCGCGCGCGATCTGGGAGCGCGTCAGCAGGCCGGCCCTGTAGGCGGCGCGCCCGAAGTGGACGCCGCTCGAGCCCTCGATCAGCGTCTTGTCGAGATCGAAGAAGGCCGCGGCTCGCGAACCCGGCGAGTCCTCGGAGCCGAACGAACCCTCGGAGCGCGGCGAACCCTCCGAGCCGGGTGAGCCGGCGCTAGCCGCCGTTCACCTCGACGACCAGCGCGTCGCCTTGACCTCCGCCGGAGCAGATCGCCGCGACGCCGAGCCCGCCGCCGCGGCGGCGCAGCTCGTTGATCAGCGTCATCAGGATGCGCGCACCGCTGGCGCCGATCGGGTGTCCGAGAGCGATCGCGCCGCCGTTGACGTTGACCTTGTCCTCGTCGACGCCCAGCATCCGCAACGAGTTGAGCGCCACCGAGGCGAACGCCTCGTTGATCTCGAACAGATCGACGTCGTCGACCGAGAGGCCGGCCTTCCCGAGCGCACGTGCGGCGGCGTTGGCGGGCGTGCGGGCGAGATAGGGGAAGTCGTCGGCGACCGCTCCCTGGGAGACGACGGTCGCGAGCACCTCTCGGCCGTTCGTCTTCGCCCACTCGTCAGAGGCGAGCACCAGCGCGCCCGCGCCATCGTTGACGCCCGGGGAGTTGCCCGCCGTGTGCGTGCCGTTCTCCGAGAGCGGCTTGAGCTTGGCCATCGTCTCGAGCGACGCGTCGCGGCGCGGTGCCTCGTCGACCTCGACGAGCTTCTCCTCCTTCTTCGCCTTGACGGTGATCGGGACGATCTCCTCGGGCAGCCGGCCCTCGTCGGTAGCCTGCACCGCGAGCTCGTGGCTGCGCAGGGCGAAGCGGTCCATGTCGGCTCGGGTGAGCTCGAGCTCGGCCGCGACCTCGCTCGCCTCGACCGACATCTGCTTGCCGGTGAAGGGGTTGGTCAGCCCGTCGTGGGTCATGGCGTCGAGCGTCTTGACGTCGCCCATGCGGTAGCCGAAGCGGGCGCCGGGCAGCAGGTAGGGCGCGTGCGACATCGACTCCATCCCCCCGCCGACGGCGACGTCGAGGTCGCCGGCGCGCACGCCCTGGTCGATCATGCCGACCGCGCGTAGGCTCGAAGCGCAGACCTTGTTCACGGTCTCCGACGGAACCTCCTTGGGAATCCCCGCCTTGATCTGCGCCTGGCGCGAGGGGATCTGGCCCTGGCCCGCCTGCAGCACCTGGCCGAAGACGATGCCCTGAACCTGGTCGGGGGAGACCTCGGCGCGCGCGAGCGCGCCCTCGATCGCCCGGCCGCCGAGCTCGGTCGCGTCGAGCGAGGCGAAGGCACCGCCCATCTTTCCCCAGGGGGTTCGCGCGGCTCCGAGCACTACGGTCTTTGGCATGGTCTCTCCTGGTCGAGGGCCGGTGCGCGCGCAACCATAGCGACGCGCCACGGGCCCTAGACTGCGCCGCCGATGCCGCCGATCGCAGTCAGCGCCCGCCGCGGCGCCCCCGCCGACACCGACGCGGACACGCGCGTCGTCGGGCTCTTCGAGGGCGACTCGCTCGCAGAGGCGCACCTGCAGCCGCTCGCCGACTCGGGCGAGGCGAGGGTCGCACTGCGGAGGGTCGCGGTGGCGCACGAGGAGGGTCCGAACGGCGGACTGCGCCGCGTACTGATCGCGGGGCTTGGCAAGCGCGCGGACTTCGACCCCGAGAAGGCGCGCGTCGCCGCGGCGGCGGTGGCGAAGCGCGCGCGAGAGCTGCGCTCGCAGTCGCTCTCGTGGTCCGTGCCAGCCGGAGGTTCCGATGCGCCCTCGAGTGCTGCCGGCGAGGCCGAGGGAGCTTCCGGCGACGAAGACCGGAACGCAGTCGCCGAGGCGCTCGTCGAGGGCACTCTGCTCACCCTCTACCGCTTCGACCGCTTCAAGTCGAAGTCCGGATCGACCTCCTCGAGAGGCGGATTGAGCTCGGGCGGGGAGTCGGAAGCGAAGTCGAGCTCTGGTAGCGAGTCCGGCTCGGAGGCGGGCACCGGTGGCGAAGATGATGACCCGCCGGCGCTCACCTCGCTCGAGCTGGCATCGGAGGACGCCGACCTCACCGAGGACGCTGGGCGCGCCCGCATCGCAGCCGAGGCTCAGAACGGGGCCCGCGAACTGCAGAACCTGCCCTCCAACTTCGCCACGCCGACCTACCTCGCCGAGCGCGCGGGCGAGCTCGTGGAGCGCCACGGCGCGCTGTCGGCCGAGGTCTTCGACCGCGAGCA
>JBBSNQ010000198.1:0-3588 GCA_038232575.1 Solirubrobacterales bacterium
CCCGACCAGGTCGCGGCGCTGATCGCGGACCAGCACGACGCCGTCGAGGGACTCTTCGACTTCGTCGGCGGGCGTCGGCCGCTGTCGGTGTCCTACGTCAAGGAGCTGCACGCATCGCTGACGCGTCACCAGACGACGACAACCGCCCGCGACACGCTGGGACGCACGGTCACCGTCGATCTGCAACGGGGAGACTGTAAGACCCTGACGAACAACCCCACCCGGCCGGACGGATCCGTCCACGAGTACTGCCCGCCCGAGCAGGTCGCGTCGGAGATGGACGAGCTGATCGAGCTTCACCTCGCCCATCGACGGGAGGGAGTGGCCACCGAGGTCGAGGCCGCCTGGCTTCATCACCGGTTCACCCAGATCCACCCCTTCCAGGACGGCAACGGAAGGGTCGCCAGGTGCCTGGCGAGCCTGGTGTTCATCCGCGATCGCTGGTTTCCCCTCACGATCACGCGCGACGACCGGGACCGCTACATCTCGGCCCTCGAGCAGGCCGACGGAGGGCAGCTCAAGCCGCTGGTGGCGCTCTTCGCCCGACGCCAGCGAGATGCCTTCCTGGGGGCCCTGGCGATCGTCGAGGGCATCCGACGAACGAGACGCCGCGTCGACGATGTGATCGCCGCGACGGTCGACGACTTTCGCCGGCGACAGGATCGCGTCCCGGAGGACCGGGAGCGCTCGAAGGAAACCGCTCGGACGCTCGAGCGGAGGGCGAGAGACCGGCTCGAGGAAACCGCGCGGAGGCTGACCGACGAGCTCGGTCCGATCGACTCGCGGATCCGCTTTCACTCCGGCTCCGGAGAATGGGGAGGCGAGCGAGACTTCTGGTTCAGGCGCGAGGCGATCGAGGCCACCAGGTCGCTCGGCAACTACTTCGCCGACTTCTCGGCCTACCGCGCCTGGGCGAGCCTCATGCTCTGGACGGAAGACTCACGCGCGGAGCTGATCGTCTCCTTCCATGGCATCGGTCGCGAGTTCCGCGGCGTGCTGGGAGTCTCGGCGTTCTTCTTCTGGCGAGAGGACCGAGACGATGGGCCAAAGGAGGTCACCGATCCGACCGCCTTGACCGACGAGGTGTTCCAGATCAACTACGTGGAGTCCGCCGAGGACGCCCTGGCCCGATTCGAGCCCTGGCTCGACGACGCTCTCATGCGCGGTCTCGAGACGTGGCGGCGCGGGGTGTGATCCTGGCGAGGGGCACGGCTCCGCCTTTCTAGGCGTAGAGGACCGAGCCGAGACGGACGATCGTGGCACCCTCCTCGACGGCCACCTCGAAGTCCTGCGTCGTGCCCATCGAGAGCCGCTCGAGCCCATGCTCGGCGGCGAGCTCGGCTAGGCGGCGAAAGTGGCGGCGGCTGTCCTCCGGCCGCTCGGCCTCCGGCGGCATCGTCGCGAGCCCCGTGACCGTTGCCGGACAGCGCGCGATGAAGGCGCCGAGCTCGGCGGGTGCGACGCCCACCTTGCCCTCCTCCCCGGCGACGTTCACCTGTACGAGCACCTCGCTTCCCGCATGATCCTCGAGCTTGCGCAGCGCCGAGTCCGTGCCGAGCGAGTGGATCAGCCGCACGTTGGGGGCGACGTCGCGCACCTTGCGGCTCTGAAGCGCGCCGATGAAGTCCCAGGTGAAGCGCTCGGCGTGGCGCTCGCGCTTTGCGAGCAGGTCCTGCGCGCGGTTCTCTCCGACAAGCTCGATGCCGGCCTCGGCGAGCGTCTCGAGCTCGGCCTCGGGCACGTACTTGACGGCCGCGAGGATCTCGACCTCGGCGGGATCACGTCCCCGGGCGGCGATCCGCTCACGCACGTGCTCGAGGTTCGCGCGCACCCGCCCTGCGTCGAGATCGGTGAAGAGCTCGGTCATGGGCGGCCGCCCGGGCTCAGCGCTCGTCGTGGCTCCGCCGGCGCGCGGCCCGGCGGGCGGTGGGCCCACCCGCTCACGCCACGCGCCACGCGAGGGCTCCCTGGCGGCCGGTTCCGGCGCCGTCACGGCGATGCGAGAAGAAGAGGTCCTCGCGGCAGCTGGTGCAGAGGTTGACGTCCTCGATCCGGCTCACGCCCGCGGCGTGGAGCTTCGAGCGCGCGATCGCGCGGAGGTCGAGGTGCCCGACGGGAGCGACAGAGGGCTGCGCGGCTTCCGGGCGTGCGGCATGGGAGCGCGCCCCTGCAGGCGCGGTGCCGGCGCGCGCCGCTGAGGGCACGGACGCAGCGGGCGCGGCGCCGGCGCCCTCGAACGCGCTCAGCACCTCCGGGCCGACCTCGTAGCAGCATGCCCCGATGCCGGGGCCGATGCCTGCCGCCGGCTTCGCTTCGAAGCCCTGCAGCGCGCGCTCGAGGATGCCGGCGGCGAGCCCGCGCCAGCCACAGTGCACGATCGCGACGCGCTCAGGCGAGGCGAGCGCAACCGGCAGGCAGTCGGCGGCCAGGACGAGCAGCCCGAGGCCGCGGGTGCTGGTTGCGTGCCCGTCGACGCGGTCCAGCTCGGCCCCGGGCGAGGCGTAGCCGCCTCGTGCGGGTGGCCCGCTCCATTCGAGCATGTCGGTGCCGTGTACCTGCCAGCCCATCGCGACGCTGCCGGGATCGACGCCGGCGCGAGCCGCGAGGCGGCGGCGGTTCTCGCTCACCCGCTCGGGATCGTCGTCGGTCAGGATGCCGAGGTTGAGCGAGCGGTAGGAGCCCTCGCTGACGCCTCCCTGACGCGTCGAGAAGGCTACGTGAGCGGCGCCGGGGAGGTCGAGGACGATCGCGCCGGCCATGCCGTCGGCGGGCGCCGAGCCTGAGCCCCGCGTCAGATCCCACGCCGAGCGGTCCGCGGCCGAGCTCGCAGCTCGCCCGGTGGCTACGTCCTGCTCGCCCTCGCTCATCGCTCGGGCGCTCCCGCGAGCTCGAGCGCGAGGCGCAGCTCCTCCTCCCTGCCCGAGAGCTCGCCGTCGAGCTTGCGCCGCAGCGCCTCCTCGAGTGCGCGGCCGATCGCCTCCGACTCGGGAACGCCGGCGGCCCGCAGGTCGGCACCGGTCACCTCGAGGCGCACGTGGCGCAGTTTGCTGACGTAGCCGAGGACTGCCGGCGCAGGCGCCCCGAGCGCGAGCGCGAGCGCGAGCGCCTCGGGCGGCTCCGCGCGCAGCAGCCGGTAGACCTCTGAGGGCGCCAGCTCGATGCCCAGCGCGCGCGCCAGCGCGGGTCCTGCCCGCGCCGCGCGCCCCACCCGCGCGCAGGCCGAGCGGTCGAGCTGCAGATGCTCGAGCCAGGCCTCGAGCTCCTCGACCGCCGGCAGGAGCAATGCGGCGAGCGCAGCGAGCGTGCGGTCGGCACCCGTCTCCGCCGCGCCGAGCGCTGCGGCGGCAACGACCTCAGGGTCCGGTGCCAGCGCAGGGTGCAGGGCTCGATCGAGCTCGAGCGCGTGGAGCCGCCGCAGCGCCTGCGGATGATCCGGCTCGGCGAGCAGCGCGAGCAGCTCGTCACCTACCCGCGCCCCGGAAACGGTGTCAAGGGCGCCGGCCGCCACCGCCGCGCGCGCCAGCGACTCCGTGGCGGCGTCCATCGCGTAGTCGAGCCGGACCTCGTAGCGGACCGCGCGCAGCAGTC
>JBBSNQ010000199.1:0-3583 GCA_038232575.1 Solirubrobacterales bacterium
GAGCGCCGCGCCCTCTTGGACCTGCTCGACACGCTCTCGCGCTCGCTTGCCCAGGTTCCCGCCCCTGCTCGGAGCTGCGGGGGCACTTCTTCACGATGCGCGCCTCCGTCCTGGACAGTCATCGGTACCTCCCGGTGGTGTCGTCGGCGGCGCGATTTGCTACCTCATTGCTACCTTGGCGGCGTCTGATCGCCCGCGATCCCGCTCGTGGTGCGGAATCGGCGGATGGGCCGTGCTGGGCTCGAACCAGCGACCCCCAGCTTGTCGAGCTGGTGCTCTCCCAACTGAGCTAACGGCCCGCGCGATGCGCCGCGGAAGATAGCAACGCGACGGGTGGCCACGGGTCTTCCGCGCCAGGGCTCCAAGACCGAGCTCGCCCCCTCCTCCCGGACCGTGACCGCTGCGCGCCGCTACTCCTCCCCGCCCTCGCTGCCCACCTTCTGGGCGAGGTCCTGCATCACGCCCGGCTCCTTGAGCGTCGTGACGTCGCCGAGCTCGTTGCCCTCGGCGATGTCGCGCAGCAGGCGGCGCATGATCTTGCCCGAGCGCGTCTTGGGCAGGTCGGCAGACCAGATGATCTCGGCGGGACGCGCGAACTTGCCGATCTTCTGGGCGACCCGCTCGCTGACCCGCTTCTCGAGCTCCTCGTCGCCATCGTCGTCCTCGCCCTCGAGCGTCACGAACGCGACGATCGCCTGACCCTTGTCCTCGTCCTTGCGGCCGATCGCAGCCGCCTCGGCGACGCCCGCGCAGCCGACGATCGCCGACTCGACCTCGGCCGTCGAGAGGCGGTGCCCCGAGACGTTGACGACGTCGTCGATACGTCCGACGATCCAGAAGTAGCCGTCGGCGTCGCGGATCGCCGCGTCGCCGACGAGGTAGGTCTCCGGCCCGAAGCGCGAGAAGTAGGTCTCCTTGAAGCGCTCGTCGTCGCCGTAGAGGGTGCGCAGCATGCCCGGCCACGGCCGGCGCAGCACGAGGTAGCCCTGCCCCTCCTCGACCTCGTTGCCGTCATCGTCGAGCACGGCCGCGTCGACCCCGGGCAGCGGCACGGTCGCCGAGCCAGGCTTGGTCGCCGTGAGCGCCGGCAGCGGCGAGATCAGCATGTGGCCGGTCTCGGTCTGCCACCAGGTGTCGACGATCGGGCAGCGCTCGGCGCCGATCACCTTGTGGTACCAGGCCCACGCCTTCGGGTTGATCGGCTCGCCGACGGTGCCGAGCAGCTTGAGCGAGGAGAGGTCGTGGCGCCCGGGATACTCGGCGCCCCACTTCATGCACGCGCGGATCGCGGTCGGCGCGGTGTAGAACTTCGTCACGCCGTAGCGCTCGACGAGCGCCCACCAGATGTCCTTGTCGGGGTAGTCGGGCGCGCCCTCCCACATGACGCTCGTACAGCCGTTGGCGAGCGGGCCGTAGACGAGGTAGGAGTGGCCGGTGACCCAGCCGACGTCGGCCGAGCACCAGAAGACGTCCTCGTCGGGCTTTAAGTCGAAGACGTAGCGGTGGCTGTGGGCGACGCCCGTGAGGTAGCCGCCCGTCGTGTGGAGGATGCCCTTGGGCGCAGCCGTCGAGCCCGAGGAATAGAGGATGTAGAGCGGGTGCTCGGCGTCGAGCGGCTCGGCGGCGCACTCCTCGTCGGCGGCCTCGAGCAGCTCGGCGTAGGAGACGTCGCGGCCCTCGCGTAGCTCGCACTCGGCGCCCGTGCGCTCGACGACGACGATCGTCTCGAGCGAGTCGAGGTCGGCCATCTGCTCATCAACGGCGGGCTTGATCGGCGCCGTCTTGCCCTTGCGCCGCGCGCCGTCGACGGTGATCAGCGCCTTCGCGTGCGAGACCTCCATACGCTCGCGCACCGACTCGGGCGAGAAGCCGCCGAAGACGACGTTGTGCGGCGCGCCGATGCGCGCGCAGGCGAGCATCGCGACGACGACCTCGGGGATCATCGGCAGGAAGATGCCGACGACGTCGCCCTGACCCACGCCCTGGTCCTTGAGTCCGTTTGCGAGGCGCTTTACGTCGCGCAGGAGATCGGCGTAAGTCCAGTCCTCCTCCTCGCCCTCCTCGCCGCGCCAGTGGATCGCGACGCGGTCGCCGAGGCCGTTCTCGACGTGGCGGTCGAGGCAGTTATGGGAGACGTTCAGCTTGCCGCCGACGAACCACTTGTAGAAGGGCGGGTTCGAGTCGTCGAGCGCCGTGTCCCACTGCTCGAACCAGTCGAGCTCGTTCGCCTGGCGCTCCCAGAAGGCGACCGGGTCCTTCGCCGCCTCGTCGTAGATCGAGGGGTCGCTCAGCAGCGCCTGGTCGACGAACTGCTGCGGGGGCTCGAAGCGCTCCTGCTCGGCGAGCTCCTCGACCTCGCGCTCGGCACCGCCGCTCTTCGTCTCGTCCTTGGCAGCCATCGCGTCGCCTCTCCTCCTATCGATCGGTCAGCTCGCCGTGGCGCGCCCGAAGCTCGACGCTGCGGTGCTCCGCACGGCAGCGCTCCGCGAGCCAGCACGGCAGGTCGTCGCCGCAGAGGCGACGACCGGAATCGAACCGGTGTGAACGGCTTTGCAGGCCGCTGCGTAACCACTCCGCCACGTCGCCACGAAGGTCCAGCCTAGCGAGCCTCGGAGAGGCTCGGCGGCGTGGCCGCGGGCGCGCGCAGCTCGAGCCGGATGCTCGTGCCGTGTGGTCGTGGGTGCTGAACCGGAGCTGGGTGAACCCGCGTCTCGGCGGGTCAGGCAGCTGCGCGCACGGCCGCCTGCGTGGGCTCTCGAGCGACACTCCAGACCGCGTCGTCCCCGGCTCCCTCGCGGACCGCGCGGCCCGAGGCGACGAGATCGATCAGCGCGCCCTCCGCGCGGTCGCGGTCGGGCGCGTCGTTGCCCTCGGCCATGATCGCCGCGACCTCCTAGGTGACGAGGCCGTAGGGGAAGGCCGCGAGCACGTCGAGCGGATCCTCCGGCGCTGGCCTGCGCTCGAGCGTCGGATCGAGGTTTGCGATCAGGACGTCGTAGGCCTCGACGGGCTGGAAGCCGCCTGCCTCGAGGCTGCGCTCACCCGCCGAGAAGATGAGCGATGGGGCCGTGTAGCGCACGGGGCCGTCGGTGCTCGCCGACTTGCCCTGGAGCTCGGTCGGCGTCGCGGCCGCGCTGCGCGCCTCGGCGCGGTCGGCCTGGTAGGCGCGCTCGACCTCCTCGCTGTCGAGCGCTCCGACCACCGCATCGACGTCAAGCCCCTCGACGCGCTCGAGCGCCACAGCGATCTGGGCGTCCTCGTCAAGCACGAGCGGAGTGGTGAACCAGCCGAGCTGGAGCGCCCGGAAAGCGAAGTACTCGCGCTCGGGATCCTCGAGCCGTGTGGCGACGATCGCCCTGCACGCGCGGCCGGTGGCGAAGACGCGCGCCTTGGGTGCGGCTGCGAAGGGCAGCCCGTCGCGGCGAAAGGCGCGGCCGACGGTCGCCATCGTGGCGGGCGTGTAGCCGCGCTCGAGGTACTGCTCCGCCGTCTCGGTCAGGCCGATCGTCACAAAGCGCCACTCGAGCTGGGCGCCGTAGCGCCAGCCGAGCACCGCGAGCGCCGGGCTCGCCGAGTAGCCGAA
>JBBSNQ010000200.1:0-3550 GCA_038232575.1 Solirubrobacterales bacterium
CGCCGGCGGTCGCCTTCGCCGGCCGCCTGCGCGAGGCGGTCGAGGGCGGGGCGGCGCTCTCCGAGGCCGCGGCGCGCGCCGCGCTCGGCCTGCCGCGCGGGGTGCGCGACGGCCTCGACCGCGCCGCCCGTCGCCTGACCGGTGACTACGCCGAGGACGACTGGGGCTTCGACGAGGACTTCACCGAGGCCGTCTACCCACTGCTCGAGTTCATGTACGCGCGCTGGTGGCGGGTCCGGACGGAGGGCATCGGCCACGTGCCTGCGCACGGCCGCGCGCTGCTCGTCTCAAATCACGGCGGCACGCTCCCATGGGATGCCGCGATGATCGGCACCGCGGTGCTGCGCGAGCACCCGATCCCGCGCGACCTGCGCTTCCTCACGCTGCCGTGGGCGTTCGACGTTCCCTACGTCTCCTCGGTGCTGCGCAAGGTCGGCGGGGTGGCCGCCTCGCCCCACAATGCGATCCGCCTGCTCGAGGAGGACCGGCTCGTCGCCGCCTTTCCCGAGGGCATGCGCAGCGTCACCAAGCCCTACTCGGATCGCTACAGGCTGGCGAGCTTCGGACGCGGCGGCTTCGTCGACATCGCGCTGCGGACGGGCGCGCCGATCGTGCCCGTGGCGGTGGTCGGCAGCGAGGAGATCTATCCCCGGCTCGTGGACCCGGCCGTCCTCGCCCGGCTCGCGCGCACGCAGACGTTCCCGATCACGCCCACCTTCCCGTTGCTCGGCCCGCTGGGTGTCGTTCCGCTCCCCGCGCGCTGGCGGATCGAGTTCTGCGCGCCCGTCGACACCGCCTCGCTCGGCGCGGATGCCGGCCGCGATCGCGCGCTCGTGCTCGAGCTCTCCGAGCGCATCCGCGCGACGATCCAGGCGAAGCTGCACGAGAACTTGGTGAAGCGGGGCTCTGCCTTCATCTAAGGTGCCGGTCCAGTGAGCTTCAAGTCGCCGGAGGAGTTCCGCGAGGTCATCGACAAGGTGCTCTCGCTGATGAGCACCGACCCCGACATGGGGCCCGGCCTGCGCGACGCCGAGACGCCCCAGCGGCTCGAGTTCCCCGATGTCGAGATGGTCGTCAACGTGACCTACGCGTCGCAGGTGAAGGGCGGACACAACCTGCGCTGGGAGTGGTCGGACGACTGCGACTGGGAGCCCGTCGTGACGATGAAGATGGACTCCGAGGTGGCGAATCGCTACTTCCAGGGCAAGGAGAACATGGCGATGGCGCTCGCGCGCCGGCGCATCAGGGCCACGGGGAACGTCAAGAAGGCGCTCGACCTGCTGCCGCTGACAAAGCCCGTCTTCGCTCCCTACTGCGAGTTCCTCGAGCAGGAGCATCCGCACCTCGTCGAGTAGCCGGGCGAGCGAGTTGCTCGGCCGCCGGGCCGGCGCGCCCTAGAAGTGCACGCCGCGCAGCAGGTAGGCCATCGCGACGGCCTCGCTCGACATTTCCTCGGAGCTCTCGTCCTGCTCGCCGCCGCCGTCGGCGCCCTGCCCCTCACCGTCGCCGTCCCCATCGCCCTTCTTCTTGGCGGCCTTCGAGTCGGGGAAGAGGTTGTAGGCGGTGTTCAGCACGTGGTCGACGGTCTTGGGCGAGATCGCGTATGCGACCTCGCCGAACGTGCCGAGCCGGGAGGCGATCCGCTTCGGCTTGTCGATCATCGCGTCGCAGATCATCTGCGAGGCCTCGTCGGGTGACATCGTCGGGAAGGCGTCGTAGATCTTCGTCGGCGCGGTCATAGGCGTCTTGACGAGCGACATGTAGACGGTCGTCACGTTGACCCCGTCGCCGATGATCTCGGGGGCGATCGAGCGTGAGAACGCGTCGAGCGCGCTCTTCGAGGCGACGTAGGCCGAGAAGCGCGGTGTGTTGGTCTGCACGCCGATGCTCGAGATGTTGATCAGGTGGCCGCCGCGGCGCTCGCGCATTCCCGGCAGGAAGGCCAGGATCAGCTTGAGCGCGCCGAAGTAGTTGAGCTTCATCGTGCGCTCGTAGTCGTGGAAGCGGTCGTAGGCGGCGGCGACCGAGCGCCGGATCGAGCGCCCGGCGTTGTTGACGAGGATGTCGACGCCCCCGTGCTGCTCGAGGATCTCGGCGGCCACGCGATCGATGTCGTCGAGGTCCGAGAGGTCGGCCGGGTGGACGTGCGCCGTGCCTCCCCGGCGCTCGATCTCGGCCTTGACCTCCTCGAGCTTCTCCTGCGTGCGCGAGACGAGGATGACGGTGCCGTGCGCGTCGCCGATCTTGTGCGCCAGCTCGCGGCCGATGCCGCTCGAGGCCCCCGTCACGACGATCCGCTTGCCCTCGATCGAGCTCTGCAGGCTGCGCTCGCGGAAGAGGTCGGGGTCGAGGTTGCGCTCCCAATGGTCCCAGATCTTGGCGGCGTAGGAGGAGAGCGGCGGCACGGCGATGCCGCTGCCCTTGAGCGCGCGCTGGGCGTCGCGGGTGTCGAAGTCGCACTTGAACTCGCGGAAGTCGATCACCTGCTCGGGGATCTCGAGGTCGCGCAGGACCTGGGCCCGAATCGCCTTGACCGTCGGGATCGCCTGGATACCGGCGAGCACCTGCTGGGGAACGACGGAGGTCAGGTTGGCGTCGACGCGCATCGCGAGCTGCGGCGCGTGCGCGGCACGCGCAAAGGCGTTGACCGCCTCGCCCATCGACGGCGGCTCGGGGTCGAGCAGGTGGAAGGTGTCGCCCGGGAGATCGCTCTCGTCCATGTGTGCGATGTGGTCGATCGCCTTGGCGACGAAGTCGACGGGCACGAGGTTGAACGCGCCCCCCTGCGGCCCTGCGAGCGGGAACCACGCCGGCAGCATGTGGCGCAGGCGTTTGATCAGCTTGAAGAAGTAGTAGGGGCCGTCGATCTTGTCGGCGACGCCGGTCTCCGAGTGGCCGATCACGATCCCCGGCCGGTAGATGCGCCGCGGCACCTCGAGCTGCTCGCGGACGACCTTCTCGGCCTCCCACTTGGTCGCGAAGTAGGGGTGGTCGAGCTTCTGGCCCTCGTCGAACATGTCCTCGCGGAAGAGCCCCTCGTAGCGGCCGGCGACCGCGAGCGAGCTCACGTGGTGGAAACAGCCGACGCCGTGCGCGTTGGCGAACTCGACGGCGTGCTGCGTACCCTCGACGTTCGCCTTGCGGGAGCTCTCCTCGTCGGCCTCCATGTCGTAGATGGCCGCGAGGTGGAACATGTGGTCGATCTGCTCGCCGAAGTCCTCCGCGCCGAGTCCGGGCTTTGAGAGGTCGCCCTGCACGGGCACGATCCGGTCCTCGCCCCCGAGGCGCTGCGCGAGCGCGTCGAGCCGGCCGCGCGAGCCTTCGCGCACGAGCGCGTAGACGGTTCCCTCGCGCTCAAGCAGCTGCTCGATCAGGTGGCGGCCGATGAAGCCCGTGGCGCCTGTGACGAAGTAGTTCAACTCTCCCCCTCTTGCTCGATGCTGGCCCTGGAATCCGTCGGCGCGAGGGCTGTGGACGCGTGGCGCCGCAGTCTATCTCTGCCCGCTCTGCGCGGTCGGTCGCCTCGCCGCGGTAGCTTGGAGGCTATGCC
>JBBSNQ010000201.1:0-3548 GCA_038232575.1 Solirubrobacterales bacterium
ACGGGGCCGGCAAGACGACGCTCTTCAACGTGCTGAGCGGCTTTGAGCGAGGCGATCGAGGCTCCGTGGCGCTCAACGGACAGGAGGTTCTTGGGCGGCCGCCGCACCGGCTCGCCCGGCTCGGCATGGTGCGGACCTTCCAGATCACCAAGGCGCTCGCCCGCATGCCGGTGCTCGACAACCTGATGCTCGCTGCGCCCGACCAGCCGGGCGAGGCGCTCCGCCACGCGCTGCTGCGCCCAGGCGCGTGCCGCCGGCGCGAGCGCGAGGTGCGCACGCAGGCGCTCGAGCTGCTCGAGACCTTCGACCTCGCCGGGCAGGCGAACGCCTACGCGGGCACGCTCTCGGGCGGCCAGCGCAAGCTGCTCGAGCTCGCGCGCGCGCTCATGACCGGCCCGCGCCTGCTGATGCTCGACGAGCCGATGGCGGGGGTGAACCCGACGCTCGGCAGGCGCCTGCTCGATCACATGCAGCGCCTGCGCGACGAGCAGGGCACGACGATCCTCTTCATTGAGCACGACATGGAGGTCGTCATGGGCCGCTCCGAGCAGGTGGTGGTGATGGCGGAGGGCCGGGTGATCGCGTCAGGACCGCCCGAGCAGGTGCGCTCGGACGAACGCGTCGTCGATGCCTACCTTGGCTCCGGGCCGAGGCAGCCGGGGGACGAGGCTTGAGCGCCCCGGAGCCGCTGCTCGCCACCGACGGGCTCGTCGCCGGCTACGTGCCCGAGGTCGACATCCTCACGGGCGTCTCGATCCAGGTAGAGCACGGGGAGATGGTGACCGTGATCGGCCCGAACGGCGCCGGCAAGTCGACCCTGATCAAGGCGATCTTCGGGCTGCTGCGTCCACGCGCCGGCCGTGTGCTGCTCGAGGGCGAGGACATCGCCGGCGCCAAGCCGCACGCGATCGCGCGCCGCGGGCTCAGCTACGTGCCGCAGCTCGACAACGTCTTCCCGAGCCTGAGCGTCGAGGAGAACCTCGAGGTCGGCTCCTTCGAGCGCGGCCGCACGGCCGAGCGGATCGAGCGCATGTACGGGCTCTTCCCACGGCTCGGCGAGCGTCCGCGCCAGGAGGCCGGGACGATGTCGGGCGGGGAGCGCCAGATGCTCGCGATGGCGAGGGCGCTCATGACCGACCCACGCCTACTGCTTCTCGACGAGCCCTCGGCCGGACTCGCGCCCGCCTTCGTCGAGGCGACCTTCGAGCAGATCGGCGCGATCAACCGCAGCGGGGTGACGATCGTCATGGTCGAGCAGAACGCGCGCCGCGCGCTCGGCATCTCCGACCGCGGCTACGTGCTCGACGTCGGCGCCAACCGCTTCGAGGGGGCGGGATCCGAGCTGCTCGCCGACGAGCGCGTGGCCGAGCTCTACCTCGGCGGCACGGCGCGGCTCGACGGCTCGTGAGCTGCGCGCTGCTTCCGTCTATCCGCCGGCCTTGACCTTGGCCCCGCCGGCCGCCCGCACGGGCACCTCGTCGAAGACGTTGAGGCTCTCGCCCTCGTAGCGGAAGAGGTCGTAGACGCCTGAGGTCGCGTCACCGGCCTCGTCGAGGTCGAGCGGGCCCGACGCACCCTGGTAGTCGATGTCATCGCCGTTCTTGAGCGCCTTGACGGCGTCGCCCAACTGCTCGAACGTGTACATGATGCCCGGCGGACCGCTGACCTCGCGGACCTTTGCGGCCATCTCGGGTCCGTCCGTCGAGCCCGCGGCAACGGCGGAGAGGTAGCAGAGCATCACCGCGTCGAAGTTCTGGGCGTCGAAGGTCTGGCGGCCTGGTCCGCCGGCCTGCTCGTAGAGCTCGCCGAACGCCTTTGGCGCATCGCCTTCGTCGGGCGCGCCCGGCGCGGTGCCGCGGATGCCGTCGGTCGCCTCGCGGCCAACGTCCTTGGGCAGGCTGTCGCTCTTCAGGCCGTCGGTGACGAAGGTCTTCGCGGGATCCCAGTCGCCGGTCCGCACAAGCGCCGGGCCGACCTTGCCGAAGGTCTCGGGGAAGTCGACGATCACAAAGGCGTCGGGGGCCCCCTGCACGATCTTCCCCGCCTCGGAGTTGTAGCTCGGCTGCATGGGGTCGTAGATCACCTGCTCGCCGATGCGCCCGCCCTTGGCCTTCCACGCGTTGCCGAAGCTCTTGGCCAGGCCCGTCCCGTAGGCGTCGTTGCGCGCGCCGACGTTGACGGTCTTGCCCTCGCCGCCCCCGAGGCTCGGCGCGAGGGCGTCGGCGAGCGCCGGGCCCTGGAAGGAGTCCGGCGGCACCGTGCGGTTGACGAGCCCACGGTCGCGGAGATCCGTGATCTCGTCACTCGTCGAGGCGGGTGAGATCTCGAGCACGCGCTGGCGCGTGGCGACCGAGCGCGCGATCGCGAGCGTCGAGGCCGATGCCCAGCCGCCCGCGAGGCAGCTCGCTCCTTCGCCGACGGCCTTGCGCGCAGCCGAGACGGCGGCCTGTGGATCGGTCTGGGTGTCCTCGTGGGCGATCGTCACGGTGTCGCCCGTTCCAGCCTTGCGGATCTCCTCGACGGCGAGATCGGCCGCCTTGCGGCCCGGCGGGCCGAAGTCGGAGAGGTCGCCGGTCAGCGGCAGGAGGTCACCGATCTTCAGCTCGAGCGGCTGGGCGCCCCCGCCGCCCGCCTGCTCGGGCTCCCCGCCACCTCCGCAGGCGCCAAGCGCCGCGACGGCGCCGATCGCGCACGCGCAGCCGAGCATCGATCGCAACCGCACCGGGTCAAGGCTGCTGGACGTTCCTCGCACTCGCTCCACCCCCGCGTTCTCGTGTCGGTTCTGAAAGCCGGGCTCGAGTCTATGCCAGGCGCGCCAAGATCTTATCCGCAGGCGTCGACGCGCAGCGCCAACGCCGCGGCCGGCTCACCTGCCGAGCTGGCTCTTGACGAACGGCGCGAGCAGCCGGCCGGAGAACGCGATCAGCACGAGCGCGACCGGTACGAGGAAGGCCGCGAAGGCAGAGAAGCCGAGCGCCCACGCGACGATCCAGAAGACGAGTCCGACGACCAGCGCCACGAGCACTCCCATTGCGTGGCGCTCTCGATCTACCGGCGGGCGTCGCGCAGGGCCCCGCGCGCCTTGGTCAGCGTGTTGAAGGCCGAGAACATCGCCTTCTCGACGCTCGAGTCCTGCGGCGGCATCATGCCGGCGCCCCGGGCGAAGGCCATGCCGTCGTAGTAGGCCGTATTGCGCGTGATCCTGCCGTCCTCCACCTCGATGCAGTCGGCGCCCCGCAGCTCGACGCGCCTACCGGTCGCGTCGACACCGAGGAAGGCGGTGCCGTCGAAGCTCCCGCTCATGCGCCACTGGACGACCGCCACCCGATCGTCGGCGGTCACCCGCTCGACGACGGACTCGAGGTCCGGGATCGCGGCGAACAGCTGCGTGAAGAACCCGCGCACCTCGTCCGGCCCGCGGTAGATCCCGACCGGCACGATGTCCTCGACACCCTCGGCGCTCCAGTACCCCGCCATCTCGTCGGGGTCGCGCCGTGCCAGCGCCTCGAAGTAGCCGTGCGCGACCTGCTCGGCCGCCATTCCCCTCG
>JBBSNQ010000202.1:0-3519 GCA_038232575.1 Solirubrobacterales bacterium
CGCAGCCTCGCCCGCCCGCCCGCGCCCGCTGGCCGGCATCCGGGTGGAGGGCTCGCGCGCGATGTCGACCGCCGTCTGCTTGGCGAGCCCGAAGAGGAAGTCGCGCGCCGCCTGTGCCGCGGGGTCGAACTCGCCCGCGACCTGCCGCAGACGGACGAACGTGGCCTGCACCAGCTCCGCGGCCAAGCCGGCGTCCTCGAAGAGGCTCAGCCCGAGCGCGTAGAGGCGGTACTCGTAGCGGCGGTAGAGCTCCGTCAGCGGCTGGCCGCGGTCGCCCGCGGCGATGCGCGCCAGCAGCCGCTCGTCGTAGGAGACGACGGCCACTGCCGGTCCGGCATCGGCGCTCTGATTACCAGCATTCTCCGCGTTGTCGGGCAACTTTTGCGCTCCTGTCGGGCTTGCGAGCCGCCATTATGGTCGAGCGCCCTATTCTCACGACAGGAATGGCGAAGGACACCGAGAAGCTCGTCCGTCAGCTCTCGCTGATCTCGTTCCTGATGGCCGAGCGGCGTCCGGTCACAGCGCTCGAGATCAAGCAGGAGGTCGAGGGCTACGCCGGCATGAACGACGACGCGTTCGCGCGGCGCTTCTACGCGGACCGCTCCGAGCTCGAGTCGCTCGGCATCGAGCTCAAGGTGGAGAAGCCCGCCGAGGGCTACTACGAGGCGGAGAACTACACGCTGCCGCCGGAGAACTTCTACCTGCCCGCAATCGAGTTCTCGGACTCGGAGCTCGGGGCGCTGCGCATGGCACTCTCGCTGCTCGACGGCGAGTTCGCCTACGCGGAGCCCCTGCGGCTGGCGCTACAGCAACTCTCCTGGGGCAAGCCCTCGCCGCTCGCCGCCCCCGAAGAGCGCTCGGTGGCGCTCGCCGTCACCGCGGGCGCGGGCGGCCGCGAGCTCTCGCAGCGGCTGTCGAAGATCGAAACCGCGATCTTCCGCCACAAGCGGATCCTCTTCGACTACTACACGCTCGGCCGCGATGCCGAGGAACGGCGCAAGGTCGACCCCTACCACCTCTTCTACCGCGGCGGCCAGTTCTACCTCGTCGGCTACGCGCACGAGCGCGGCGCGGTGCGCG
This sequence comes from Solirubrobacterales bacterium, assembly GCA_038232575.1. Classification (GTDB taxonomy): domain Bacteria; phylum Actinomycetota; class Thermoleophilia; order Solirubrobacterales; family Thermoleophilaceae; genus JACCZP01. The sequence continues at coordinate 1,081 of JBBSNQ010000202.1, forward strand.
TGTTCAGGCTCTCGCGCATCCGGGGCAAGGTCTCCTACGCCTCGAAGTCCGACCACGACTTCGCCTCGCCGAGCGACTTCGACCCGCGCGTGTACGCGACGCGCACCGACTGGCAGCTCGGCGACCCCGCCGGCACCGCCAGCGTCTGGGTCTCAGATCGCGTCGCGTGGCTGGTCGAGCGCCATTTCCGTGGAGCGGGCGTCATCCACGCGGCCGAGGATGTCGAGGAGGCGCCCGAGCCCGACGGCATCGTGCTCGAGACGACCTACGCGCAGCCGCGCCAGCTCATCTCCTGGGTGCTCGGGCTAGGTGCGCGAGCGCGCGTCCTCGGTCCGCCGGAGCTCATCGAGGAGGCCGAGGCGCGGATCGCTCTGATCGCAGAGCGCCACACGAGCACGCCCGATCCGAGCCCCGCGCGCGCCGGCCCATCCGCGCAGGCCACGCGGCCCGAAGCGAGTGAGCCGAACGGCAAGGGCGAAACGGCGATCCGACCCGAGCGCTTCGCGCGCATCGTCACGCTGGCGGGCATCATGATCGACGCCGCCCGGCGCGGCGACAAGCTCAACATGCCCGAGCTCTGCTCGAGCCTGCAGGTCTCGCGCGAGGAGCTGCGCGAGGACATCACGGTGCTCAACATCGTCAACTTCGGCGGCGGCTCCTACGTCCTCTACGCCGAGGTCCACGGCGACACGATCGAGGTCGATCCCGAGCCCAACAGCGACAACTTCGCCAAGCCCGCGCGGCTGCTGCCGCTCGAGGCCAAGGCGCTCGTCGCCGCGATCGACCTGCTCGGCGACCATCTTCCGGCCGGCTCGCTCTCCTCGGCGCGGCAGAAGATCGTCGACGCTCTCGGGCGCGACCCGGCCGGGGGTGGGCTGCAGGTAACGAGCACCGGCGGGGACGACTCCGAGGTGGCGCGTGTCGTGAGCCGGGGCATCGCCGAGCGCAGGCTGCTCGACATCGAGTACTACAAGGAGAACGAGGACGAGTTCACGCTGCGGCGGATCGAGCCCTACCAGCTCCTGAACGGTCAGCAGGGGTGGTACGTGCACTGCTTCGATCCCGATCGAGATGCGCCGCGCTCGTTCAGGCTCGACCGCATCAAGTCGGCTTCCGTGACCGACGAGCCCTACGAGCCGCGCCCCGGCGTCGAGCCCGACGTGCGCGGCTGGCCGAGCACCGGTGAGGTGCCCGCCTCGCGCGTCGCGCGCGTCTGGATCTCGCCCGAGCGCGCGCGCTGGGCGCGCGAGGATCGCCAGGTGGTCGCAGAGCTCGAGGACGGCGCCGTGCTCGTCGAGCTCCACTACGCCGGCAACGACTGGCTCGCGCGCGAGATCCTCAAGGAAGCCGGCGACGCCGCTGTGATCGAGCCCGAGGAGGCGCGCGCTGCGGTGCTCGAGGCCGCCGATGCGATCTCGGGCGCCGTCCGCAGCTAGCGGGATCGTCCGCAGCCGCCCGCGCCTGCGCGGCTCACCCCGGCGTCGGCCCCGCCGGGTTAGGCTTCCCGCGCCATGCCCTCGCGCCGTGAGCAGATCCAGATGTCCCAGGAGGAGCTCGAGCAGTTCCTCGAGACCGAGTCGATCGTGAGCGTCGCGACCCTCGGACCAAGCGGGCGCCCGCACCTGGTCCCCCTCTGGTACGTGTCCGAGGGCACCGGCATGCGCTCCTGGACCTACGCCTCCTCCCAGAAGGCGAAGAACCTCGAACGCGATCCGCGCGCGACGCTGCAGGTCGAGGCGGGCGTCTCCTACGAGGAGCTGCGCGGGGTCATGCTCGAATGCGATGTCGCACTCGAGCGCGAGCCGGGGCCCGTCGCCGAGGTCGGCCGCGCGCTCTTTACCCGCTACGGGGGCGGCGGCGAGCTGGCACCGGAGGCGCGCGAGATGGTCGAGCGCCAGGCGCCCAAGCGCGTCGCGCTCAACTTCACCCCCACCCACATCGTCAGCTGGGACCACCGCAAGCTGGGCGGCACCTATTAGCTCCGGCGAGCTCAAGGGCCTCATCCTCTCCGGCGGCCGCGGCACGCGTCTGCGGCCGCTCACGCATACGAGCGCGAAGCAGCTCGTACCGGTAGCGAACAAGCCGGTGCTCTTCTACGGCATCGAAGCGATGGCCGCCGCCGGCATCACCGACATCGGGATCATCGTTGCGCCGGAGACGGGCGCGGAGATCCGGACGGTCGCCGGCGACGGCAGCGCGCAGGGCGTGCGGCTCACCTACATCGAGCAGGACGCGCCGCTCGGGCTGGCGCACGCGCTGCTGACGGCCGAGTCGTTCCTCGGCGAGGTGCCCTTCGTGATGTACCTGGGCGACAACCTGCTGCGCGACGGCATCGTCGAGCTCGCCGATGCCTTCCGCAGCGAGCAGCCCGACGCGCTGATCCTGCTCACCCCGGTGCCCGATCCCGAGCACTACGGTGTCGCGGAGCTCGAGGACGGC
>JBBSNQ010000203.1:0-3516 GCA_038232575.1 Solirubrobacterales bacterium
GAGAGCGGAGCTGCCCGCCCGACAGCCCCGCTCTCCGACTTGCCGTTGTGCGGCATCCGTGCCGCTCCGTTGCGACGGCCTCTTGCCGCCCGACGGCCTTCCGTGCCGTCGTACATGGGGCTTCGGCAGCTGGGCGCGTTCCGATAGCGGAAGCGCCCCCCGTACGACACCCGTCCGCTTCGGTTTAGCTACTCGTCGAAGTCGAAGTCGCGCGGCGGGTTCTGCTCGAACCAGAGCCGCTCGTGCTCGGGAGTCTCCTGGAGGAAGTCGGGAGTCTCCTCGAGCACATCCTCGCCGGGGGGCTCCTCGACCCTCGGCGGCTCGGCGGCAGCGTCGTGACGGGGGGCAAGCTCCGGCTCGTCGGGGAGATCGTCCTCGATGCTGCCCCTGCCGGCCGGGGGCTCGTCGTCCTCTGAGCCGACGTACTCGTCCTCCTCCGCGAGCGCGAGCTCGTCGTCCTCATCAGCCAGTGGCTCCCCTTCGAACGCTGGCGCCTCGTCCTCTTCTTCCCCGGCCGCCAGCGGCGCCTCCTCTGGCGCGACGGGCTCGTCGTTGAAGGCGAGGCGGTCCTCGTCGGGAGGCTCGCGGACGACGTCGTAGGTCTGCGTCTGGCCAAGTGCGTCGAAGCGATTCGGCTCCTCGATCACCTCGTCGGGATACAGCAGCTCGTCCGCGACCGGCTCCTGAGCGAGGGGGGCCTCTGCCGGCGGCTCCTCCGCGAGCGGCTCCTCTGCCGGCGGCTCCTCCGCGAGCGGCTCCTCCGCCAGACCCTCCTCAGCCAGCGGCTCTTCCGCAAGCGGTGCCCTCGCGCCCGCCTCGTCGCCGAGAGGTTCCTGGGTAAGGGGGCTCTCGGCAAGCTCGGGCTCCCACTCGGCGTCCGGAGGAAGCTCCACCTCAGCGGGGAGCTCCGCCTCGACGTCCATCTCCGCCGACGATGACGGCTCCCCGATCCCGCGCGGCTCGGGGTCGTCCCAACCATCGTCGTCGAGCTCGTACTCGTCGACAAGCCCGTCGTCGTCCTCGGCGTCCTCGTGGTCGGCATCGCCGGGCGCGGGGGCCTCACGCCGCGCAGGTGCAAGCGCCTCGGCCTCTTGGCGCTTGATCTCCTCCTCGCTCAGGCCCTGCCGGCGCCTGAGCTCGAGGTGCTCGCGGATGGCGTCCTCCAAGACACCCATCGCGCCCTAGGCTAGCGATGCGGTCGGCTTTTCGCCGCTACGATGGATTTCGCCCACTCGCGCCACGCGCGCGCGGCACCACGGGGCTATAGCTCAGTTGGGAGAGCGCCTGGATCGCACCCAGGAGGTCGCCGGTTCGAGCCCGGCTAGCTCCATCTCGGAGGGCCCTGCGCAGTAGGGACCCCCTGGACCTCCTCCGCTTCGGTGGGCACGGGTGGAACCGCCCGACCCGACGCCGGGCGGTCGCTCACCCGAGCAGGCCGCGAACATCGTCGGCCGTGAGGCTGCTTGCGAACAGGTCCAAAGGCAACCCGGATCCCGGCACGCTCGAGAGGATCCTCGGAGCACTCCAGCCCTGAGCAGGGAGGCACCGCGCCCGGTGCCCGCCCTGCCGCGGCCAGCGGCGATCACCGTCGCAGATCAGGCCTGATCGGCACCGTCCTCTCGCGGAGCGTTCGCTCCCTCGCCGCCCTCATCTCCCGAAGCCTCCCCTCCCTCCCGGCCGTCGCGGAGAACGGCGACCTCGGCTACGCGTGAGCCCTCGACCGCGTCGGCGCGCAGGGTGGCGCCGTTCAGCTCGACCTCTTCCCCGACGGCCGGCACGTGGCCGAGTCGCTCGACCATGTATCCGCCGACGGTGGCCTCGCGATGCTCGCCGAACTCCAGCTCGAGCTTGAGCGAGAGGAAGTGCACGCTCGTGTCGCCCGCAACAGCGCCCCCCGCCTCGACGTTCTCGATCGCCGTGTCGGGCTCGGGATCGAACTCGTCGCGGATGTCGCCCATAACCTGCTCGATGATGTCCTCCAGCGTGATTATCCCGAGCGCCGTGCCGTGCTCGTCGCGGACGACCGTCAGGTGCTCGCGCTGCTCACGCATCTCCTCGAGCAGCTCGTCGAGCAACGTGGCCTCGGAGGTGTCGGGCAGCGGACGGGCGAGCTCGCGCAGCTCGCCGTCTCCGTCTTCGGCGAGGGCGCGAGTGAGGTCGCTCAGGTTGATCAGCCCGACGGGCTCGTCCAGACCCTTGCCCGCCTCGCACAGGGGCAGCCGGCGATGGCCGGAGGCGGCGGCCGCGAGCGCCGCCTCGCGGATCGTCTGCTCGGCGCTCAGCGTCCTCACCCGGTGACGCGGCAGCATCACCTCGCGCGCGCGTCGATCGCCGAACTGGAACGCTCCGCTCGCGAAGGCCTGCTCCTCGGGCGCGATGAGTCCGCGCCGCTGCGACTCGGCGATCAGCGCCTCGAGCTCCATCTCGCTGTGGGGCTCGGTGCCGGCCTCGCTCGCAGGAGGAATCCCGAACGGCCTCAGCACCAGGTTCCCCAGCCAGTTGAAGGCGTCGACGATCGGCTTGGTCGCGATGTAGAAGACCCGCATCGGCGGTACGAGCACCAGGCCGGTCTTGCTGGTGCGCGCGATCGCGAGGCTCTTCGGGGCGAGCTCGCCGAGGACCACGTGGAGCATCGAGACGATCGCGTAGGCGAGCACGAACGCGAGCGTGGCAGCCGCGATCCCGCCGAGATCGACGCCGATCGCGTCCTCGAGCGCCGCGGTGACGAGCGGCTCCGCGGTGATCCCGAGACCGATAGAGCAGATCGTGATCCCAAGCTGGCAGGCTGAGAGGTAGCTGTCGATCTTCTCGACGCCGTGCTGGAGCGAGCGGGCGCCCCGCACGCCGTCGCGCACGAGCTTCTCGACCATCGTCGGGCGCGAGCGGGTGATCGAGAACTCGACCGCCACGAAGAAGAAGTTGCCGACGAGCAGCAACCCGGCGGTGACGGCTTGGATCACTTCCATCCCCGGTGTATATAGACGATCCGGTGAGGTGCGGCGGTGCTCAGTGCCGCGACGTACCGGCGAGCTCGGTCACGAGCTCTTCGGCCGGGCGGATGTCCGACATGCGAGCGACAGACTCGCCGGCGTAGAGGGGGCCGGCATCGCGCAACGTCGCTGGCGCGTCCCCGGCGGGCGCGAGCGGTGAGAGGAAGGGCAGCGAGGCGCGCTGGAGGCGGGCGAAGCGCAGCTGCATATCGATCGGGATCAGGCGCGCCGGCGCACTGGCGCGGTTGATGGCGCGCAGCCATGCGGGCCCGAGGGCAGCGCCAGCACTGTGGCCGCCATCGCCGTCATCGCCGTCATCGCCGTCATCGATCCAGCGCCTGACGGCGGCGTTGCGCAGCACGCGGTGCGGCGCCGGCCAGCCGAAGCCGAACAGCTCGGTGAGCACGGTGTCATCGGCCCCGATCAGACGGCGCCTGTAGGCATCGTGCGCGCCGCTCTGCTCGCTCATCACAAAGCGCGTACCGAGCACTGCAGCGCCGGCCCCGGCCGCGAGCGCCTCGGCCAC
>JBBSNQ010000204.1:0-3478 GCA_038232575.1 Solirubrobacterales bacterium
ATTACTGGGCGTGTTCGACCCCGCGCGCGATTATCCGGCCGTCGTGCCCTAAGTGCGCTAGCCGATCCGGCTCGGGCGCTCGCGTGGCTGACCACTGTTCTCGAGGCGCGGGAAGCCCTCCGGATGACGCTGCCCGACGGACGCATCGGACACGCCGAGCTCGCCCTCTGGGGGAGTGGCTCCGGGAGCAGATCACCGCGTTGCTAGCGTTGCCTCCGTGCGGATCGACCTGAGCGGGCGGCGCGCCCTGGTCACGGGCTCGACGGCCGGGATCGGCGAGGCGATCGCTACGGGGCTGGCTGGCGCGGGCGCAGAGGTCGTGATCAACGGCCGCACGAAGGAGCGGGTGGACGCCGCCGTCGAGCGCGTGAGCGCTACGGTGGAGGGGAGTGGGAGCGTGCGAGGGGTGCCCGCCGACGTGGGCACCGCCGAGGGTTGCGCCGCGCTTGTCGAGGCGGTCCCCGACGTCGACGTGCTCGTCAACAACGCCGCGGTGTTCGATCTCCAGCCGGTGTTCGAGATCCCCGACTCCGAGTGGCAGCGCTTCTTCGAGACGAACGTCCTCTCCGGCGTGCGCCTTGCCCGCCACCACGTCCCGCGCATGGTCGAGCGTGGCTGGGGCCGGGTGATATTCATCTCGAGCGAGTCGGCCCTGCACATCCCGAAGGAGATGGTCCACTACGGAATGACGAAGACCGCGCAGCTCGCTGTCGCGCGTGGCTTGGCTGAGTCGGTGCCCGAGAGCGGCGTGACGATCAACAGCGTCTTGCCCGGCCCGACGCTCAGCGAGGGCGTGAGCGCGATGCTCGCCGAAGCCGCCGAGCCGGGCCAGTCGATCGAGGAGGCCGGGCGCCAGTTCATCGCCAGCGAGCGCCCGACCTCGCTGCTCGGCCGCCCCACGAGCACGGAGGAGGTGGCGAACATGGTCGTCTACGTCGCCTCGCCGCAGGCCTCCGCTACCACCGGCGCGGCGCTGCGAGCCGACGGCGGCGTGGTGCGCGCGATTCCCTGATCCGGGCTGCTCGCGTGCACCGGGATAAGGGGCGTCTCAACCTCTGAGAAGCGAGGGGAGGTAGGAGTTGCGCGCTGCCGTCCTTGAGGTTCACGGGCAGCCGCCGTCAGCCGGCGAATTCGCCGAGCCCGAGGCGGGGGAGGAGCAGGCGGTCGTCGAGGTGCTGGCCGCCGGCCTGAACCCGGTCGACCTTGCGATCGCGTCGGGCGCCTTCTACGGGCGCGCGCCGCCGCCCTCGGTCGTCGGCAGGGAGGGAGTGGCGCGTCTCCCCGACGGCACGCGCGCCTACTTCGAGAGCGCGGTTGCGCCCTACGGCTCGATGGCCGAGCGCGCGCCGATCGAGCTCGCCGCCGCGATTCCGCTCCCCGAGGGCCTCGACGAGGGCCTCGCATGCGCGATCGGCATAGCCGGGCTCGCCGCCTGGCTTTCGCTCGAGCACCGCGCCGGGCTGCGGCCGGGGGAAACGGTGCTCGTGCTCGGCGCGAGCGGCGTCGTAGGCCAGGTTGCCGTGCAGGCCGCGCGGCTCCAGGGCGCCGCTCGGGTGGTGGGCGCGGCGCGCGCAGCGAGGAGGGTCTCGAGCTCGCCCGCCTGGCGGGCGCTGATGCCGCCGTGCGCCTGAGCGACGACATCGAGGCGATGGCGACCGCGTTCGGCGAGACGAGCGGCGGCGAGCTGCACGTAGTCGTGGACCCCGTGTGTGGTGCACCTGCGCGCGCGGCGCTCGAGGCGGCGAGCCCCGGCGCGCGGATCGTCCAGCTCGGCCAGTCGGCCGCGCCTGAGGCCTCTGTCTCATCCGCCACGCTGCGTGGGAAGGCGCTCACTTTGCTCGGCCACACGAACTTCGCGGTCCCGGCAGCCGAGCGCCGGGCTGCCTACGAGCGCCTCGCCGACCACGCGGCGCGCGGTGAGCTCGCGGTGGAGGTCGAGCGCATCCCGCTCGAGGAGATTGCCTCGGCCTGGGAGCGCCAGGGCTCCTCGCCGCGGCGCAAGCTCGTCGTAGTGCCTTGACGGGAACGGTCCGTCCGGCAAGGCGGGGGCGGATGAGGCGCTCGCACGATCGGGGCTCGACCACACGATCGTGCGGCCAGGGCGGCTGACCGACGGGCCGCCGACGGGTCGGGTGCGCGTTGGAGAGTCGCTGCCCGGAGGCGAGGTGAGCCGGGGCGACGTCGCCGCGGTCCTGCTCGCGGCGCTCGACGAGCCCGCGACGATGGGCAGGACCTTCGACCTCGTGGCCGGCGAGACCCGATCGCCGAGGCGATCTCCCGGTAGGGCGGGCTCGCCGTCCGGGCCACGCGGCGAGAGCGCGGCCTGTGTCCCATTTAGCGAGGGCGCGTGTGCGATGCTGCTCGGGCAGGAGTTCTTCCGTCGCCGCATCGATGGCGAGATCGCCGAGCCCAGCGCCGGCACCCAGGTGATCAACGCGCTGTCGGCCGCGAGCCGCGAGGAGGTCGACCAGATCCTCGAGCGTGCGCTCGCGGCTGGGGGCTCGGAGCACACCCCGAGGGAGCCGATGGAGATGGAGCAGATGTACCAGCGGGCCTTCAAGGACCCCGATGGCCACGTGTGGGAGATCCTCTACATGGACATGGGCTGAGACGGCGAAAGTGACGCATCAGCTACGACGCCTTGAGGGCGTCGGCGTCGGGGCAACGCTGAGGCGAGCGGCGACGGCGGCGAGGCTCCGGTCGGTTGTCCAGAGCGAAGCGCCTGACGTGAGCTTCGTGGCCGCCAGCAGTTGCGCGTCGACGTAGCGGATGCCGGCTCCCTGCAGGCCGTGGCCCTCGATCAGCGTCAGCACCTCCGCGGCCGTCGCGAGCGTCGCCTGGGGAAGGCGCCGCATCAGGGCGAGGATCTCGGCGTGCCGATCGAGCTGGCCGAGCGCGAGCTCTCCCACGACCCACGGATGACCGAGGACGCTTCGCTGCTCGAGTAAGCCGGCGAGAATCGGGCTGCCTGACCTGAGGTGATCGATCCACACGGAGGTGTCGACGAGGATCACCGAGCGTCGGAACGCCGCCTGGGCACCTCGCTCAGCGCTGGCTCGCTGCCGCCCAGCCTTGCCAGGCGCAGGGCGCTCTCGCGTTCGATCAAGGCGTGCAGAGCCTGGCGCACGAGCGCACTTCGCTCCCTGGTTCCCGTCAGGCGCTGCGCCTCCGCGATCAGCTCGTCGTCCAGGGCAACGGTTGTCCGCATCTCATCTCCTCGATAGGTGCATTATTTCCATCACCAGATGATGTCATGTTGCGTGCCTATCGGTCAAGATCATCACCGCCGGATGACCGTGATCGCGCAAGTGGGTCCGGGTGCTCGCGCCAGCCGGGCATCGGCGGTGACCAGCCCGCAATCAAGCGCCTCGGCCAACGCGACGTACGTGGCGTCGTAGGCGGTCAGGTTGTCGCGCAGCTCCCAGATTCTCGGGAGGAGCCCACCGACCGCGTCCCGACGCATCCCGAGGCGGGCCCA
>JBBSNQ010000205.1:0-3461 GCA_038232575.1 Solirubrobacterales bacterium
ACGCACGCGCGGTGGCAGGCGATCGGCGCGCGAGCCGAGCTGCGAGCCCGCCGCACGGACCAGGTACTGGGCGAGCGAACGCGCCAGCGCACCGGGAAGCGCGTGCCCGGCGGTGCCCTCGCAGCGCAGGAAGTCCCAGTCGGCGCGGAGCTGACCGCGCAGCAGGCTCAACGTGCGCCCGGGAGACGCTGGCTCGATCCAGTCGTAGACCTCGCGCAGGCCGCGCCACTCGTCGAAGCAGCGCCGAAACAGGGCCACGGGCGGATAGTCGTGCGAGTGGATGACCGCGGCGTGCGGCTGGAAGACCTTCGCGAACCCCGCAGCCATCATCTCGATCGCCAGCAGCTGGTCCTCGGCATAGGGCACGCGCCGAAAGGGAACGCGCTCCCACGCCGCGCGGGCGACGCACCCGTTGGCGTCGGTGAAGAAGCTGGCGGGGCCCGGGACCGGCCGCTGGGCATCGACGGCCTCGTCCGGGTCGGCGAGCGTGGGCCGGCGGTCGATGCGCGGCTCGCAGCGGGGCGAGAGCGTGCGAAAGAACTGCCCGAGCTCGCGCCGCACCATGTGGCTCGCCCCTGGGCGCGGCAGGTAGCTGCCGCACACGAGGCCGACATCGTCGGCGAGCGAGAACCCGGCGAGCAGCTCCGCGAGCCAGTGCTCGTCCGCGGGCACGGCATCCTGGGTCAGGAACGCGACGTGCGTGCCGCGCGCGCGCGCCACCAGCTCGTTGCGAGTGCCGCCGTGGGAGAAGCTGCTCCGAGCGATCCTCATGACCTCGGCGCCGTGGGCGTGGGCAATCTCCACCGAGCGATCGTCGGACTCCGAGTCGGCTATGAGCAGCTCGACCGGGCGCTCCACGCGCTGGGCGCGCACCGCGCGCAGCGTCTGCTCCAGCCCAGGCTCGCCATTCAGCACCGGGATCGCGACCGTGACCGTCGACTCGTCCACACCACTCCACTCGTTGACCCGCAAAGGGGCGCGGCGCGTCCGGATGCCCGGACCTCCGGCCTCGGCGCGCGATCGTATCCGCGCCGCCCTGGAGCCCGGCTTCACGAGCCGCGCTGGCTACGCTGCGCGGGTGCGCCCCCCTGGCCTCTCCTCGCCTGCGTCGTCGCCTCCCGCCGCGCCAGCGCCGTCCCGGGCGGCCAAGCCGGCCGTCGTCGTCGACGGCCTCTCGAAGGCCTTCATGCTGCCCCACGAGCGCGTGCACACGCTCAAGGAGCGCGCCATGCACCCGCTCAAGCGCATGCGCTACGACGCCCTGCGCGCACTCGACGAGGTCTCGTTCACCGTCGAGCCGGGCGAGTTCTTCGGCATCGTCGGCCGCAACGGCTCGGGCAAGAGCACGCTGCTCAAGTGCCTGGCCGGCATCTACCAGGCCGAGGCGGGCGAGATCTACGTCGACGGCCGGCTCTCGACCTTCATCGAGCTCGGAGTGGGCTTCAACCTCGAGCTGCCCGCGCGCGACAACGTAACGCTCAACGGGATCATGCTCGGGCTGTCCTCGCGCGAGGCGCGCGAGCGCTTCGACCACATCGTCGAGTTCGCCGAGCTCGACGAGTTCGTCGACACGAAGCTCAAGAACTACTCCTCGGGGATGCAGGTACGGCTCGCCTTCTCGGTGATGGTCCAGGTCGACGCCGACGTGCTGCTCGTGGACGAGGTGCTGGCGGTCGGCGACGCCGCCTTTCAGCAGAAGTGCTTCGACGTCTTCAACCGCCTGCGCGACGAGGGCCGCACGATCCTGCTCGTCACCCACGACATGGCCGCCGTGAAGCGCTTCTGCGACCGTGCGCTGCTGCTCGAGCACGGCCGGGTCGTCGCGATCGACGAGCCCGAGCGCGTCGCCAACCGCTACCTCGAGCTCAACTTCGAGCGTGAGGCCGGCGCCGCCGACGGGGTCGAGCCCCGCGGCGGAGACGGCTCCGCGCGGATCGTCGAGGCGTGGGTCGAGGACGAGCACGCCGCGCGCGGCCACGCCTTCCCCCAGGGCCAGCGCTGCACGTTCAAGGCACGCGTCGAGTTCGAGCGGGACGTCCCGGATCCACGCTTCGCCGTGGCTTTCGTCAACGAGCAGCACGAGAACCTGTTCGTCGCCTCGACGGCCAGCTCGGGCGAGAGCGCCGGTCCGTTCGCGGCCGGTGAGTCAGGCGTCTTCTCGGTCTCGTTCGAGAATGCTCTTGGCCCCGGCCGCTACCACCTCTCCGCGCTCATCACCCACGGCCAGAGCGATACACGGATCGTCGACCGCTTCGAGCGCATGTTCTCGATCGTCGTGACCGGCGCGCGTCCGGCCGGCGGCCTGGTCGACCTGCCTCACGAGGCCCGGGTCGAGCGAGTCGGGCGACGATGAGCGCCGACACGCGCCCGCTGGGGCGTCCGATCAAGGGGCCATCGGCACTCGGCGGCGACCCCCGCCGCTTCCTGATGCTCACGCGCACGCTCGCGGTGATGGACTTCAAGCTGCGCTTCTTCGGCTCGGCGCTCGGCTACCTGTGGCAGCTGATGCGCCCGCTGATGCTGTTCGCGGTGCTCTACGTCGTCTTCACGCAGCTCGTGCGCTTCGGGGGCGGACAGCAGACGCCGTTCTTCGCGGTCGTGCTGCTGACCGGCATCGTGATCTTCACCTTCTTCTCAGAGGCGACGGGGGGCGCCGTGACCTCGGTCGTCGACCGCGAGAACCTGGTCCGCAAGATCCACTTCCCGCGCCTCGTCGTACCGCTCTCGGTCGTGCTCCGGGCGTCGTTCAGCCTCGTGCTCAACTTCGTCGTCGTGGCGGTGTTCGTGTTCGGCTCCGGCGTGCGGCCGCGGCTCTCGTGGCTCGAGCTGCCGCTGCTGCTGCTCATCGTCGCGGCGCTCGCCACGGGGCTCGCCACGCTGCTCTCGGCGCTGTACGTGCGCTTTCGCGACATGCGGCCGATCTGGGACGTGCTGCTGCAGGTCGTCTTCTACGGCTCGCCGATCCTCTACGTCGTCGAGCTGATCCCGAGCGAGCGTTACCAGCACCTGCTGCTGATGGGGAACCCCCTGGCGGCGGTGCTCCAGCAGACCCGGCACGCCGTGATCGACCCCCAGGCGGCGAGCGCGGCCGAGGCGATCGGTGGCTGGGAGCGGCTGCTCGTTCCGGGTGGGATCGTGCTGGCGGTGCTCGTGCTCGGCCTATGGGTGTTCAACCGAGAGGCGCCGCGGATCGCCGAGAACCTGTAGGCGCGCCCGCGCCGTCCGGTTCGGTCGCCTGCGATGCCGCCGCTGCGCCCGGCGCGGGCGCAGGGCCCGCCGAGAGCTCGGTGCCCGCAGCGGCGGCGGACCCGGCGCCCGCCATTCCAGCGAGACACGCCTCGAGCTCGTCGATGCGCTGATGCCAGCCGTAGGCGCTCGCCGTACGCCGGCCCTCCGCGGCGAGCCTGCTGCGCAGCTCGGGATCGGCGAGCAGGCGCTCGATCGCGCGCGCCACGTCCGCC
>JBBSNQ010000206.1:0-3460 GCA_038232575.1 Solirubrobacterales bacterium
AACGCGGTCTCAACGACGAGCTCGCGGCGTTCACACGGCCCGTCCGGATCGAGCAGCGGCAGGGCTCGCTTGAGGACCTTGAAAGCGTGAGCGACTCCACCCGGCGAGCCGGGACCGTGGTACTTCAGGAGATCCTCGAAGGAGAACGCGATGCGCCGTCCCCGATCGATGACCTCGATTTCAGTGGGCACGCGGCACAGGGTGTCAGGCAGCGATCGGCACCGTGTGCAGGCACGCGACCAGCGCCGAGGCGTCGAGAAGGATCAATCGGCGTCGCGATGACGCCGCACGACCGCCGCTGGAGATTCTTCGACGCTAATCGGCCCCGCGCTCCGGAGTCGTTCGCCCAACTCTTTCACGGTCGGCTTCTCGGCCGCTTGGGCTATCTCGCTAAGCAGATAGTCGGACAGGCTCACGCCCGCCTCGGCTGAGCGAATCTTGAGCCTGCGGTGTAGGTCATCCGGCATGTTGCGCTCCGCCCTCACGGTAGCTCGAAATCAGCTCGCGCGCGCGCAGGAAGATCGCGTCGGTCATCGGCTCGGTCAGCTTGCCGGTGAAGGTGTTCTGCGGGCTCGGGTGGTAGCTCGCGAGCAGCGTGACGCCGCCGGCCGAGGAGCGCCCGGCGGCCGAGGGGTGCCCGGCGACGATGACGTGCTCGGCGCCGTGGCCGAAACGGGGCGCGGGGCGCAGGCCGAGGACGCGGACGGCGGCGTCCCAGCCGAAGCGCCCGAGGCAGACGATGACGCGCACCCGGTCGAGCAGGGCGAGCTCCTCTGCGAGGTAGGGAAGGCAGTTGTCACGCTCCGCGGGTAGGGGCTTGTTGGCCGGCGGTGCGCAGCGCACGGCCGCGCCGACCCAGGCGTCCTGCAGCTCGAGCCCGTCATCGACGCTGACGGAGATCGGCTGGTTGGCAAAGCCCGTGCGGTGTAGCGACGCGTAGAGCCAGTCGGCCGAGCGGTCGCCGGTGAAGACCCGTCCGGTGCGGTTGGCGCCGTGGGCCGCGGGCGCCAGGCCGAGCACGTAGACGCGCGCCGCGGGGTCGCCGAAGCCGGGCACGGGCCGCGCCCAGTATTCCTCGCGGGCGAAGGCCCGGCGCTTCTCGCGGCCGACGCGCTCGCGCCACTCGACTAGGCGGGGGCAGGCGCGGCACGCGACGATTCGGCGCTCGAGCGCCGCCAGCTCGCGCTCGCGTCCTCCGGGCGCCCGCTCGCTCGAGGCCGCGACGCGCCCGCCCGCAGTCGCGCCTGCCGCGGCGGCGCTCCCGACGCCCCGCTGCGCGCTCAGGCCTTCAGCTTGCGGCCGCTCGTGAACAGCCACTGCGACCACAGGTAGGTGGGCACGGCGAGTGCGGCGATCACGCCGAGCGAGAGCCACGCGCTCACGTCGCCGGCGCCGAGCACGCCCTGGCGGATCGCGTCGACGAGGTAGAAGATCGGGTTGACGTGCGAGAGCTCGACCCACGGCGAGGGGAGTCGGCCGATCGAGTAGAAGACCCCGCCGAGGAACGCGAGCGGCAGGAAGACAATGTTCACGAAGAACGTGATGTGGTCGAAGGTCTGCGCGAAGATCCCGACGATCGTCCCGAGCGCGCCGAAGAGCACGAGGCCGAGCAGCATCGCGGCCACGAGCACGAAAGGCCGCTCGACGCCGACGCCGGTCAGCGGCATCGCGAGCAGCAGCAGCGCCACCCCGATCGCCAGCGCGCGCACCACTCCGCCGACGATGTAGCCGAGGTTCACCTGCCACGGGTGCATCGGCGCGGAGAGCACGTCGTTGACGAAGCGGTCGTAGCGGGCCTGGAAGATCGAGGACGCGTTGTTGTTGTACACGGCCTGGGCCATCGCCATCGCGATCAGGCCGGGCACGATGAACTTGTCGTAGTCGAAGCCGGCGACCTGGTCGATCCGGCTGCCGAGCGAGAGACCGAAGACGAGGATGAAGAGGATCGAGGAGACGACCGGAGCGAGCACGGTCTGGGTCCAGGTCTTCCAGACGCGCAGGATCTCGCGCCGGCAGAGCCAGGCGAGGCCGTGCATTCCGTTGAGCTCGCGGCGGGTGCTCAGACCGTTGGACTCGCGGGCGGACTCCGCGGCGCTCGCGCTCATACCTCCGGCGCTCATACTGTCGCCCCCTCGGCCCGCGCCGCCCCGGCTCGCGCCCCCTCGGCTTGCGCGCCCATCGCCTTGACGTAGACGTCGGCCAGCGAGCCGACCTCGTAGTGCTCGCGCAGGCCGGCGGCGGTGTTGCGTGCGAGCAGGCGGCCGCCGCCGATCAGGGCGATCTCCTCGCACAGCGCCTCGGCCTCCTCGAGGTAGTGCGTCGTGAGCAGGATCGTCGTCCCCTCGGAGTGCAGGCGCTGGATGTAGCGCCAGAGCTCACCGCGCAGCTCGAAGTCGACGCCCGCGGTCGGCTCGTCGAGGATCACGAGCCGGGGGCGGTGCATGAGTGCGCGCGCGAGCAGCAGCCGTCGCCGCATGCCGCCCGAGAGCTTCGGCGTGCGCGTGCGCGCCTTGGCGCGCAGGTCGAAGGCCTCGATCATCTCGGCGGCCCGTTCCTTCGCCTGCGCCCTGCTCATGCCGAAGTAGCCGCCGTGGTAGAGCAGCGTCTCCTCGACGGAGAGGAAGCGGTCGAGGTTGATCTCCTGCTCGGCGAGGCCCACATACCCGCGCGCGCGAAGGCTGTGGGCGGGCTCGCCGAAGACGAGCACCTCGCCGGCGCTCACGCGGATCAGGTTGCAGACCGCGCTGATCAACGTCGTCTTGCCGGCGCCGTTGGGTCCGAGCAGGCCGAAGAAGGAGCCGTCGGGGACGGTCAGGTCGAGGCCGTCCAGCGCGACCGTGCCGTCGTCGTAGCGCTTCGTGAGGCCGCGCAGCTCGAGTGCCGGGGTATCGCGAGTGGGCATTCAGTCAGCGTAGTGAGCGTCGACCAGCGGCCCTCGCCCTTGGCCGCAGGTGGGTTAGGCTCCGGCCGCACGGCAGCGAGGACAGGAGCGACAGTGGACTACATGCGTGCTGCAGACAGGATGTGGCCGGTGCTCAAGAAGGTGATGAAGGGGCACGTGGCCGTCTATCGCGCGAGTGGCGGAAGGGTCGGCCATCGCTTTCCCGGTGCGCCGCCGATGTTGCTGCTCGAGCACGTCGGCGCGAAGAGCGGGAGCAGGCGAACGTCGCCGCTGGTGTACGTCGATGACGGCGAGGACATCGTCATCGTCGCCTCGAAGGGCGGCTACGCCAAGCACCCGGCGTGGTTCCACAACCTGCGCGCCAACCCTGACGCGGCGATCCAGGTCGGCACCGAGCATCGCGTGGTGCGGGCACGCCAGGCAAACGCCGAGGAGCGCAAGCGACTGTGGCCGAAGGCGGTCGAGACCTACGGCGGCTACGCCGGCTACCAGGAGCGCACCGAGCGCGAGATACCGCTCGTGATCCTCGAGCTGCGGCCGAGCTCCTAGGTCCCGCAG
>JBBSNQ010000207.1:0-3421 GCA_038232575.1 Solirubrobacterales bacterium
CGGCGGGTCGGGCTCGGCGGGGCAGAATCTTCTCAACGGGCGCGAGCTGCCCCCGAAGGTCAGCTGCGAGCTCGCGGCGGGTGACGTCGTCGAGCTGCGCACCCCGGGTGGAGGGGGGTGGGGCGCTCCGCCGAGCCCTGGCTCCGATGCGGGCGCTTGAGCCTCGGCACGCCCACCGAAGGCCAGTCCCGCTTAGTGCGCCGCCGCGCGCTCCAGCACGCCGGCCATGCGCTCGGCCTGACGGCGGACGTCGTGCTCCGCTGCCGCCCGCCGCGCCGCGGGGTTTGGGAACGGAAGGTCGCACGCCGCACGCAGGCCCGCCTCGATCGCCTCGGTCCGCGTGGGATCCACGAGCACGCCGGCTTCGCCGGACACGAACTCGGGTGGGCCTCCGACCTGGGTCGCCACGACGGAGCGCTCGCTCGCCATCGCCTCGAGCAGCACCTGCCCGAAGGGCTCGACGAGGCTCGGCAGGCAGAGCACCTCACACGCGGCGATCCACTCGGCGACGCCGTCGTGCGGTACATGGCCGACGAGCCGCACGCCATGCGAGCCCTCGAGCGCCGCGTAGAGGGGACCGTCGCCCACGAGCGCGAGCCGGCCGCGGCCGAGGCGCTCGAATGCGCGCACGAGCCGCACGACGTTCTTGCGCTCGTCGAGCGTGCCCACGAACAGGAGAAACGGCCCCTCGCCCTCCCAGCCGAGGCGGCGGCGGGCCTCGGCGGCGTCGGCTCGGTGAAAGCGCCGGAGGTCGACGCCCGAGTCGATCACCTCGACGCTGCCATCGAGCTCGGGCAGCTTCGCGATCAGCTCGTCGCGCAGGTAGGCGGAGTTGGCGATGACCGCCCGCGCGTGGCGCGTTGCAAAGCGCGTCGCCCGGCGCATGCCGATGAGCGCGTCGATGTTGCGAACGTCGCGGCCGTGCGCCATGAGGACGAGCGGCGCGCCCGACGCGTTCGCGGCGAGCGCGGCCGCTACGCCGGCGGGCGCCAGGAAGTGGGCGAAGATCACGTCGGGCCGGAAGCGGAGCGCGCGCCACAGCGCGGCGAGAGCGAGGCGGAGGTGCTTCGTCGGCAGGCCGCCGCGCCGGTCGATGACAGCTCGGTCGAGCTCGTGACCCTGCGCATGAAGCTCGCGCTCGATCTGCGCCACGAACGCGCCCAGGTCCGGGTCGTCCGGCCCCGGGTACATCTGCGAGACGAGCAGGATGCGCAACGGCTGGGCGCCTCAGCGCCCTGCCCTGAGCTGGGCTCCCTCGAGCAGGTGAGCTACGGACTCGCATGCGTCGATGCCCTGCTCGAGCGACTCGAAGACGTCCTTCCAGCGGATCACCACCATCGGGTCGATGCCGCCCGCGAACAGGTCGGCGAGCGCGGCGCGCGAGACGCGGTCGCCCTCGTTCTCCAGGCGATGGATCTCGATCAGCGCCTCGTCGAGCTCATGACCGCCGTCGAGGTTCCGCAGCGCTCGCGCGACGGCGTGCCCTGCCTGCTCGAGCATCCCGGCGAGCTCCTCGGCCTGCTCCATCGGCGCCTCGATCCGGTAGAGCCCCATGATGTCGGCGGTCTCCTCGGCGTAGTCGACGATGTCGTCGAGCGTCCTCGCCAGGATGCCGAGCTGCTCGAGCCCGGGGGTGCGAGCGCCGCCGCGCGTGCTCAGGCGCGCGATTATGTCGTGCGCGATGCGGTCGCCGTGGTGCTCGAGGTCTCTGATCTGCGGTGCGAGGTCCGCGCGCTCCGGATAGCCGGCGACGAGCTCGCGCAGGAGGGCCGTAGCGCTCTCGATGTTTCGGCCGGAATCGGCCAGCAACTCGCGAAGCGCAGGGTCCCGCGCGGTTGCGCGCCGGCTGCGCCTCACGCGCGCGAGCCGGCGCGCGCGCGGTGCTCTGCCGGCTGCCGCGCTGGCGCCGGGTGCCCGGCCGACTTCGTGCTCACGGCCGCCCCGTCGCTCACGGCCACCTCGATGCCGCCGACCGGCTCTCGCTCCGTCGGCGCCACCGGCCCATTCTCCTCCTCGCCTGCGTCGTGATCGAGCGATTCAGGCTGGAACCGGTAGCCGATCCCGAAGTGGGTGTGCACGTAGCGCCAGCCGGGTGAGAGGCGCTCGACCTTCTGGCGCACCTTGCGGATGAAGACATCGACCGAACGGTCGCCGTGCGCCATCGCATAGCCCCACACGCGCTCGTAGACGTGCTCGCGCTCGAGCACCAGGCCCGGCGTGTCCGCGAGCAGGCGGAGCAGCTCGAACTCCCGCCGGGTCAGCTCGGCGCTCTGCCCACTCACGTACGCCTGGAAGCGGTCCGGCCGGATCTCGAGCTCGCCGAAGCGCAGCGGCTCGGCGTCGGTGGAGGACGCGCTGCGCTGGCGCCGGCGCACGACGGCCTCGATGCGAGCGACGAGCTCCTCGGCGTGGCAGGGCTTAGCGATCCAGTCGTCGGCTCCGAGGCGCAGGCCGCGGACGCGCTGGGCCACGGTCGAGCGCGCCGTGCAGACGAGCACTCCGAGCTCGGGCAGGGCGGCGCACGCCGCCTCGAGAAAGTCCCAGGCACCCGTGCCCAGGGTCTCGGGATCGATGACGAGCGCGTTCAGGCGCATCGCCGCGAGCTCGCCCGCCGGCACGGGGCCGTCGATCACGCGGTGCTGCCAGCCCATTCCCTCAAAGCGCTTGCCGACGACTCCCACGAAGCCCGTGTCGCCGTCGATCAGCGCCAGTCTGAGTGGCGCCTTCGCTGTCACGAGACGCACTCTAGTGGGCCTTCTCGAAAGGCTCGCCCGGGGCGGCGAGGCCCGGAAGCAGCCCTGCCCTACTGCGAGTCGTCCGCCTCCTCGTCGGGGCCCTGGTCCTCGTCCGAGCCCTGGTCCTCGTCCGAGTCCTGGTCCTCGTCGGAGCCCTGGTCCTCGTCGGAGCCGGAATCCTCGTCCGAGCCGGAATCCTCGCCGACCTCGCTACCGACCGCATTCGGATCGCTCGGCCCGCCGGGGATCGGATCGCCCTTGTAGTCGTCCGGATTGTCGACCATCTCCCCCTCGATCTCGATCGAGCCGTCCGAGTGGCGGCGCAGCGAGGAGGGCCCGAGCTGCCTCTCCGGTCCCTCGTCGTAGGAGAGCGAGTCGTCCGCGGACGCAAAGGTCTCGTACTTCGCCGCGTCGGCGGGCCAGTCCTTGATGTCCTTGGGCGGGTCCCCCTTGAGCTCCTCGAGCTTCTCCTTGGGGTCCTTCTCGGACTCCGCGTCGCTCCCCGAGGCCTCGGCGTCGCCGTCCTGCTGCTCGCCCCCAGATTCCTCAGAGCCCTGCTCTTCGGCCGTTGACTCGGAGTCCATGCCCAGGGTCGACTGGACGCTGTCCTTGGCATCGACGAGCTTCGCCTTGAGCCCCGAGCCTTCGTCCTGCTCCTGCTCCTGCTCCTGGCTCTGCTCCTGCTC
>JBBSNQ010000208.1:0-3378 GCA_038232575.1 Solirubrobacterales bacterium
CAAGTTCATGCTCGCCGCCGGCGTCGCCGGAACGGTGATCGGCGGGGCTTGGGTGGCTGTCGTCGTCGCGCTCGCGCCCGGGCTGGGCGACGTGGCGGCGCTCACGGGCAGAAGCTCGGAGATCCTGGCCGCCGACGGCTCGCGTCTCGGGTACGTCGTCTCCGACGAGATCCGCACGCCCGTCCTCTCGCGCGAGCAGCCGCGCGAGCTGCGCGAGGCGACGATCGCGATCGAGTACCGGCGCTTCGACAGCCATGGCGGGATCGACGCGGAGGGAGTTGCGCGCGCAGGGGTCGCGAACCTGACGTCGGGCCGAACCGTGCAGGGCGGCTCGACGATCACCCAGCAGCTCGCTCGGGCGCTCTACATCAAGGATCCGAAGCGCAACATCGAGCGCAAGATCCGCGAGGCCAAGCTCGCCTACGAGCTCGAGCAGGAGCACTCGAAGCGCTGGATCCTCACCAAGTACCTGAACGCCGTGCCCTACGGGACCGTCAACGGTCGCACCGCGCTGGGGGCCGAGGCGGCCGCCTCCACCTACTTCGCAAAGCACGCGCGCGACCTGACGCTCGCCGAGTCGGCGCTGCTCGCCGGTCTGCCGCAGGCGCCGTCGCGCTACAACCCCTTCCAGAACCCCTCCGCGGCGGTTGCGCGACGCAACGACGTGCTGAGCCGGATGGTGCGGACCGGTGCCGTGACGCGCGAGCGCGCCCAGCGGGCGATGCGCTCGGATCTCGGGCTCAAGCCCGGCGAGCGCTATACGAAGCGGCGCGAGCCCTACTTCTTCGACTATGTCCAGCAGCAGTTGATCGAGAAGTACGGTGCGGCCGCGTACCGGCGTGGCGGTCTGACCGTGCATACGACGATCGATCCGAAGCTGCAGACGGCCGCGCGCGAGGGGATCGAGAACCAGCTCGGCTACCCCGACGACCCGAGCTCCGCGGTCGTGACGATCGATCCGGAGACCGGCTACATCCGGACGATGGCCTCGAGCGGCGCCTACGACGAGCGCACCTTCAACCTCGCCGCGCAGGGTCAGCGCCAGCCCGGATCGGCGTTCAAGACGATGGTGCTGACGGCGGCCATCCGCCAGGGGGTCGACCCACGCAGCACCTTCTATACGTCGAAGAAGCTCAAGATCGACCGCCCCGGCGGGCAGGAGCCCTGGGAGGTCAGCACCTACGACAACTCCTACGGCGGGCGCATGGACCTCGTCCGCGCGACGCTCAAGTCGGACAACACGGTCTACGCCCAGCTCGATCTCGACGTCGGGCCCAAGAACGTCGCCAAGACGGCGAAGCTGATGGGGATCACGAGCGAGCTCGACGGACTGCCGGCCGAGGGCATCGGCGGGCTCAGGCTCGGCGTCTCGCCGCTCGAGATGGCGCGCGCATACGCGACGCTCGCAGCCGGGGGCATGCGCTCGGTCCCCAAGGCCGTGACGCGCGTCGAGTTCCCCAACGGCGAGGAGGACGACATCGGGGAGCCGGAGCGCAAGCGCGTCTTCTCGGACGGCGTTGCCTCCGAGGTCACCAAGATCCTCAAGAAGAACGTCGAGTCCGGCACCGGTACCGCAGCCAGCGTGGGATGCGCGGCAGCGGGCAAGACCGGCACCACCGACAACTTCAACGACGCCTGGTTCGTGGGCTACACGCCGAAGCTCGCGAGCGCGGTCTGGGTCGGCTACCCGGACGCGCAGCGCTCGATGCGCGGCGTCCACGGGATCGATGTCGCGGGCGGCACCATCCCGGCGATGATCTGGCATGACTTCATGGCCAAGGCGACGGCGGACGGTCAGTGCGCGTCCTTCCCGGAGCCGAGCGATCCGGCCAGCTTCACGCCCTTCAACGGCCAGTACGCGACGCAGGGCCCGCCGGTGAGCGATGACTTCTCGGCGGACGGGACCGGCGGCCAGGGCACCTTCAACTCTCAGCAGCAGGGTGCAGGCACAGCCCCAGGCACAGCGCCCGGCGGGGGTGGGGGAGTTGCGCCCGGAAGCGGCGGCGGGGGCGGTACCGGCGGGGGCGGCACCGGCGGTGCGGGTGGCGGGGGCGTCAGCGCTCCCGGCGCCGGTGGCAACTAGCGGCGCGCTACGCGCGCCGCTCCGGCCGGCGATCGGGCCGGGCGGGCGCATGGTCGACGCCCACCGCGACCGACCCAGATGAGAGAGCGCGAGCTGGTCGATGCGATCGAGCGCAGGTTGCGTCCGCACGGCGACTCCGTGCTCAGCGGCCCGGGCGACGACGCCGCCGTGGTGCGCGCGCGGCCCGTCGCAGTCACGTCGCTCGACACGGTTGTCGAGGGGGTGCACTTCGATCTCGATACACACTCCTACGCCGACGTCGGCCACAAGGCGCTGGCGAGCGCCCTGTCCGATCTAGCCGCGATGGGCGCTCGCCCCGGCGAGGCCTACGTCAGCCTTGCGCTGCCGTTCTCGCAGACGAGCGCTCTCGAGCTCGTCGGCGCCATCGAGGAGCTGGCAGCGGCGACGGCGACGAGCGTCGCCGGCGGCGACGTGGTGTCCGCCCCGGTGCTCGTCGTCTCGGTGACCGTGGTCGGGTGGGCCGACGACGCCGGGCTGCTGGCATATCGCGCCGGGGCCCAGCCGGGCGATCTGGTCGGGGTGAGCGGAGAGCTGGGCGGCTCCGGCGCGGGCCTGGCACTGCTGCGGGGCTGCGGGGCCGCGCTCGACCCTCTCGAGCGCGAGGCGCTCCTGCTCCGCCATCGGCGTCCGGAGGCCCGGCTCGCGCTCGGGGCGAGCCTGTCAGCGGCGGGTGTCAGCGCGATGATCGATCTCAGCGACGGGATCGCGACCGACGCCGGTCATCTCGCCGAGCGGAGCGAGGTGTCGCTCGTGCTGCGCCTTGCCGAGCTGCCGCTCGCATCCGGCGTGGTCGAGGTCGCCCGCGAGCTCGGTCTCGATCCGCATCGGCATGCGGCCACGGCGGGTGAGGACTACGAGCTGCTGTTCACGGCGCCGGCGAGCCGCCGGCGTGCGATCGAGCAGGCGGCTTGCTCGGAGGGCGTGCTCGTGAGCTGGATCGGCGAGGTGCGCTCAGGTGATGGGACGAGGCTCCTTGGCGCCGACGACCGCCCGGTCCCACTCGATGGATACGAGCATCTTTGAGCCGGCGCGCTGCACGGCCGCTCGACGCATCGCGTCAGCGACGGCCTGCACATCGACCACGTATCTGCCCTGAGCGATGCGCTGCGAGAGCTCACGCGAAGCTGACTGGCCGTTCAAGTCCCGCCTCCTTGGCTTCTACCGAGGTAGCTCCTCGGCGCAGTTGGCGGCATCCGTGCCGCTTTCCGTGATCCTTATCGGGCAGTCGAGGCGGCTTGTGGACCCCTGGTCAGGGATGTCGAACGCATGTCCAC
>JBBSNQ010000209.1:0-3375 GCA_038232575.1 Solirubrobacterales bacterium
CGAGGCCAGGACGACCATGTTGCGCGATGTCGCGAGCGCTTCGATGCGCCAGGCGAGCCGCGACGCACGCGCGGGCAGGCGCTCGAGCGCGCCGCGCACTCCGTCGAGCGCTCCGCGGGCCGGCTCTCGCAGGTCGGGCAGCCGCAGCGGCGCCTCGCTGCCGCCGTCCCGCTGAGAGGCCGGCAGCGGCGAGGTGACGCGCCTGCGCCACGCGTCTGGGATCGTGCGCTGGGCGATGGGCGTGACCCTAGATGGTTGATTCCACCGCCGCGCGCCGCATGCTCGACTAGCCTGACGCGGGCGCACGCGACCAGTGAGGACCCCGGTTCGATGAAGCTGATCATCCAGATCCCCTGCAAAGACGAGGCCGAGCAGCTGCCGGAGACGCTCGCGGATCTCCCGCGTGAGCTGCCGGGCGTCGACGAGATCGAGTGGCTGATGATCGACGACGGCTCGACCGACGGCACGATCGACGTCGCCCGCCGTCACGGGATCGATCACGTCGTGCGGCTGACGAACAACAAGGGTCTCGCGACGGCCTTCCAGGCTGGGCTCGACGCCTGCCTCAAGCTCGGCGCGGACGTGATCGTCAACACCGACGCCGACAACCAGTACCGCGGCGCCGATATCGAGCGGCTGATCGGCCCGGTCATGGCCGGCAGCGCCGACATGGTCGTCGGCGATCGCGAGATCGCGCAGATCGCGCACTTCGGGTGGCTCAAGAAGCGCCTCCAGCACCTCGGCAGTGCGGTCGTGCGGCGCGCATCGAGCACCGGCGTACCCGACACCACCTCCGGCTTCCGGGCCTACAACCGCGAGGCCGCGCTGCAGCTGCACGTCGTCTCGAAGTACACCTACACGCTCGAGTCGATCATCCAGGCGGGCAAGGGGCTCGTCGCCGTCGATCACGTCCCGGTCGGGACCAACAGGCCGACGCGGGACTCGCGCCTATTCTCCTCGACCGCCTCCTACGTCAGACGCAATGCCGGGTCGATCTTCCGCGTCTACGCGATGTACGAGCCGCTGCGCGTGTTCATGGCGGCCGCCACGCTGGTCGGGCTGGTCGCGATCGCGCTGTGGCTGCGCTTCGGCTACTTCTACTTCTTCGAGGAGGAGGGTGCCGGCCACATCCAATCGCTGATCCTCGCGGCCGTGCTCTCGATCACCGCCGTTCAGCTCGCTGCGCTCGGCGTCGTGGGCGATATCCTCGCCGGCCTGCGCCACCTCGAGCAGCGCACGCTCGAGCGCGTGCGGCGTGTCGAGCTGAGGCTCGGCGTGGAGCCCTCCCACTACGAGCCAGGCGCCCGCACCGACGGCCGCAGGGCGACCACCGGCGCCGAGTCCGGGCCGGCCACCGGCAAGACCGACGAGCACGAGGCGGTCCGGCTCTTCGGACGTACGGGCTCGTGAGCGAGTCACCCGCCGAGGCCGTCCCGACCGGCAACACCTACGACAAGTACGGCTCCGGGAATCCGGTCGTGCGGCGCCTGATGGAGGGCTTCCGCGGCACGCTCGACGAGTTGCTCTGGCGCCGGGCCGAGCCCCGCTCGATCCTCGATGTCGGCTGCGGCGAGGGCGTGCTCACCCACGAGTGGGCCGAGCGCCTCGGCGAACGACGGATCGTCGGCATCGACCTCGCCGACCCCGAGCTGCGCGCCGAGTGGGAGAAGCGCACGCGACCCAATCTCGAGTACCGCGTCGAGGAGGCCACCGCGCTGCCCTTCGCCGACGGCGAGTTCGATACGGCCACCGCGATCGAGGTGCTCGAGCACGTGCCCGAGCCCGAGGCGACCGTCGCGGAGATGGCCCGCGTCGCCGAGCGCCACCTCGTGGTCTCGGTCCCGCGCGAGCCGCTTTGGCGGGCTCTGAACGTGGCGCGCGGCGCCTACTGGAGCTCGCTGGGGAACTCTCCGGGCCACGTCAACCACTGGTCGCGCCGCTCGTTCGTAGCGCTGCTCTCGCGCTACGGAACCGTCGAGGAGGTCCGCTCGCCCTTCCCGTGGACCATGCTGCTTGTCCGCGTCGCGTAGCCGCGGCTACGCGAGCGGTGCCGCGATCCTCTCGGTGGGGATCGGCGTCACCGGGCTCGTCACCTACGCCTACTTCTCGCTCGCGAGCTACGGGCTGAGCGAGGCCGAGTACGGCGGGATCACGCTGCTGTGGTCGGCGGTCTTCTTCACCGTCTCGGTCCTCTACCGCCCGGTCGAGCAGCTGCTCTCGCGCACGATCGCCGAGCACGACGTGCGCGGCGCGAGCGGCACGCACCACCTGCGCGTGGCCGCGACGATCCAGCTCACGCTCGGGGCCGCGTTCGCCGTCGCCGCGCTGCTCCTGCGCGGCCCGATCCAGGACGGCCTGCTCGGCGGCTCGGCGACGCTCTACTGGATCCTCGTCGTCGCCGTACTCGCCTACGCGGCGAGCTACTTCGCGCGCGGCTTCCTCGCCGGGAGCCGCCGCTTCGGCCTCTACGGCGGGCTCGTGCTGATGGAGGCGAGCTCGCGCTGCCTGTTCGCCCTCGCAGTCGTCGTCGGCCTGCTGGCGGGCCAGTCGGTGGTCGCGCTCGGGATCGTCGCCGCGCCGATCGTGTCGCTGGCGGTCGTGCCCTGGGCGCTCGGGCGGCGCGTCAGGGGCGACGCCGCCGAAGCCGAGCGGGCCGCGGCGCCCGAGCCGGACGAGGCAGCGGCGCTCGAGCCGAGCGCCGCCCCCGAGCCGAGCGCCTCCGGCACGGGCACCGAGACCGAGTTCACGCTCTCTCGCGGCGCGGGCTTCGCCGGTGCCGTGCTTGTGATCATGGTCTGCGAGCAGACATTCCTAAATGCCGGACCGCTGCTCGTGAAGGCGACCGAGGGCGCCGGCGGCACGGCGCTCGCGGGCTTTGCCTTCAACGTGCTGCTGATAGCCCGCGCGCCGCTGCAGCTGTTCCAGGCGATCCAGACCGCGATCCTCCCCCACCTCACCCGGCTCAGCGCCAGCGGCGAGTCCGATCCGTTCCGGCGCAGCGTGAACCTGACTCTGCGCGCGGTCGCCGGCTTCGCCGGAGCGGTCGCGCTCGTGATGCTGGCGGTCGGGCCGCTGCTCATGGGCGCTCTCTTCGGAGGCGACTTCGCCTACGCGCGCGGCGGTCTCGTGCTGATCGCACTCGGCATGGGGCTCTACCTGGCAGCTGCCACGCTCAACCAGGCCGCGCTCGCCCGCGGACTGGCGCGGCCTGCCGCCGGCTGCTGGATCGCCTCGGCCGCGACGTTCGTCGTGCTGCTGCTCGTGCCCGTGGTCGAGGACCGGGTGCTGCAGGTCGAGCTCGCCTTCCTCGCGGCCGCGGGCCTCCTCGGCGGACTGCTCTACCGGCTCTACCGCAGCGGCCATGGTTCCTGATCG
>JBBSNQ010000210.1:0-3346 GCA_038232575.1 Solirubrobacterales bacterium
GGACAGGTCCGCCTCCCGCCCAGCCTCCATGTCCTGCTCGTTGGCGCTCAGGATCTCGGGCACGCGCAGCTCGAGCGCGTCCGCGATCGCTTCCAGCGCAGCGTTCTTGGTGCCGGCGTCGAGACGTGCGAGCACGCGGGAGGCCTGCTTCGCGGCGGCGCAGGCCTCCGCGACGGATGTGATCGTCGCCGCCACGTTTCAAGCGTACCGTCCGCTCACGCACGTCCGAGCACGCCCGTGCATCGATCGAGCACCACGCAAGCGACTCGGCGAGCACGACTCAATCGCGCCCGACTCAATCGAGCACCAGGTAATCCCGGTGAACGGCCTCCTCACCCGCGCGGGCGAGCAGCGAGCGCACCTCGGCGCCCTTGCGCCCCATGACGCCGCGCAGCTCCTCCGAGGAGTAGCTGACGATCCCCTTCCCGATCGTGCGGCCCTCGGCGCCGTCGGCCACGCACACCTCCACGGCATCGCCCGCGCGGAAGGCGCCCTGCACGTCCACGACGCCGACTGGGAGCAGGCTCGCCGAGCGCTCGCGCAGGGCGGTCTCCGCGCCCTCGTCGACGAGCACCCGGCCCTGGCTCGACTTCGCGTACTTGAGCCACAGCTTGAAGCTCGAAACCCGGCCCTGACGGGGGTGAAAGCGTGTGCCGACGGTCTCGCCGGCCACAGCGCGGCCGATCGCGCCCAGCTCGAGCCCGCTCAGGATCGTGGTCGGAATGCCCGCAGCCGTGGCCATCTCGCACGCCACCACCTTCGAGCGCATGCCCCCGGAGCCGATCGGCGAGGACGAGGCGCCGATCTCCACCGCCTCGAGCGAGGAGGGATCGTGGACCTCGGCGATCAGCGAGGCAGTGGGGTCGCGCCGCGGATCGGCGGTGTGGAGCCCGCCGGTGTCGGTCAGGAGCAGCAGCACGTCGGCGCCGAGCAGGATCGCCACCTGGGCGGCGAGGAAGTCGTTGTCGCCGAAGGAGATCTCGTCGGTGGCGGTCGTGTCGTTCTCGTTGATCACGGGCACGACGCGCCACTCGAGCAGCTTGCGCAGGGTCTGGCGGGCGTTTAGGTAGTGGGTGCGCGCCGAGATGTCGAAGAAGGTCAGCAGCACCTGAGCGCTCGGCACCTCGCGCGCCTGCAGAAGCTCGTCGTAGATTCGGTAGAGCTTGCCCTGGCCAACGGCCGAGGCGGCCTGCAGCTCGTCCATCGCGCGCGGCCGCGCCGCCCGCTCGAGCGCGCTCACACCGCGGGCGATCGCGCCCGAAGTGACGAGCACGACCGACTCGCCCGCGTGGTGCAGGCGCGCGGCCTCCTCGCAGACACCGGAGATCACCTCGACGCGCACCTCACCGCGATCGTCGGCGACGATGCTCGACCCGAGCTTGACGACCACGATGCCCATCGACCGGCCTAGGTTACGGCGAGCGGTGCCGGACAGCGTGCCGTGCCTAATCGATCGGCGCGGCGGGGCTGGCGCTCAGAGCGCGGCGGTTAGCCGCTTGGCGCGCTGTGGCTAGTCGCTCGCCAGGCTGTGGCTAGCCGCTCGCCACGCCGGGGTCGAGCTCGAAGGTCTGGCCGGCGATCTCAACGTCGTCGCCGGGCTCGAACCCGGCGCGCTCGAGCGCTCCGATGACTCCGAGCGTGCGCAGACGGCCCTCGACGTAGGCGAGCGCCTCGGGGTTTCCGAGGTCGTGGCGGGCAAGCAGGCGCTCGACGCGCCGCCCGCTGACGCGGAAGGCGCCGGCTCGGAGTCGCTCGACCTCGAAGCCATCCTCGTCGACGGGGCGGTAGACGCGGTGCGCCGCCGGCGCGGACGCCCCAACGGGGCCCGCGGCGCCGAGCGCCTCCGCGTCAGCCTGCTCCGGCACGTGCGCACGGATCGCCGCCGCCAGCTGATCGAGCCCGTTACCGGTCGCGGCCGACGTGGCGAGGACCGCGCGCACCGCCTCGCCGAGGCGCTCGCGCCAGGCTTCGACTGCGCTGTCGACCTGCTCCGGCGCAACGAGATCGGCCTTCGACAGGCAGAGCACGCGCGGCAGCTCGGCGAGACCGCCGCCGTGGAGGTCGAGCTCGCGCTCGACGGTTGCGTGGTTCTCGACCGGGTCCGTGCCGTCGAGCGGCGCGAGGTCGAGCACATGCACGAGCAGGCGGGCGCGCTCGACGTGTGCCAGGAAGCGCTCGCCGAGGCCCGCGCCGTCGCTCGCTCCCGCGATCAGCCCCGGGATATCGGCGAGGACGAGCTGCCGATCGTGCCCCTCGAGCGTGCCGAGCACCGGCTCGAGCGTCGTGAACGGATAGCCCGCGACCTTCGGATGGGCAC
Source organism: Solirubrobacterales bacterium (assembly GCA_038232575.1). Taxonomy (GTDB): domain Bacteria; phylum Actinomycetota; class Thermoleophilia; order Solirubrobacterales; family Thermoleophilaceae; genus JACCZP01. The sequence continues at coordinate 2,318 of JBBSNQ010000210.1, forward strand.
GCGTCATCCGCGCCAGCAACGACGACTTGCCCGCGTTCGGCAGGCCGACGAGCCCGGCATCGGCGAGCAGCTTGAGGCTGAGCTCGAGCCAGCGCTCCTCGCCGCCCAGACCGCGCTCGGCGAACCGCGGCGCTTGGCGAGTGGACGTCGCGAAATGGCGGTTGCCGCGGCCCCCGAGCCCGCCGCGCGCGACGACGACACGCTGGCCCGGCGCGGTCAGGTCCCAGCGCGCCTCGCCGTCCTCGGCCCCGGCCTGGGTGCCGGGCGGCACCGCGATCTCGAGCGCTTCGGCGCTCGCACCGTAGCGGTCGGAGCCCCGCCCGTGCCCGCCGCGCGAGCCCCGATGGTGAGCCTGGCGGCGCTGCGCGTCGAGGTCGCGCCGCGAGTCGTCGCAGACGAGCACGACGTCGGCCCCCCGGCCCCCGTCGCCGCCGTCGGGGCCGCCCTTTGGCACATGGGCCTCGCGCCGGAACGAGACCGCCCCGTCGCCTCCCGCGCCCCCCGCGACGAACACCCTGGCGCGATCGGCGAACACGAGGTGATGGTAGGTGGGCGCCGCCGGCGAGCTACGTCAAGGGCGCCAGCTGCGCGCCCGTGGTCTGCGCGCCCGCTCGAAGCCGATGATCCCAGACGGCGAACAGGGTCTCGGCGGCGCCGACTGCGAGCAGGCTGGCCAGATGCACCGCATCTGCACCTCGCAAGCAGAGCTGGCCGGCCAGCTCTCCGGCGTGTGCGGTGACAGCGTCGGTCAGCTCGACCGTCCTGGTCGCCGCCCAGTACTCGTCCCATGCCGCCTCGGCACCACGACGATCGGCGGGATCCAGACGATCAGCACGTCCGGCAGCGGCCAGCGCGGCACGCACCTCTGGGTAGGCGAGGCGGCTGGACACTGCGGCATCGCAGCCATCCCACAACGTGGCGGCGAGGTCGCTGCCCTCCTCCTCGACGACGAGCTTGACGAAGGCGCTGCTGTCGAAGTACACGAGGGGCATCGCGGTCAGCGACGCTGTTCGCTGACCAGGTCGGCCA
>JBBSNQ010000211.1:0-3322 GCA_038232575.1 Solirubrobacterales bacterium
GACGTCGTCGTACCCGCAGCGAAAGAGGCGCTGGTCGAGCGGCTGCTGGGCAGCCCAGATCGCGGTGCCGAGCCCGCCGGCCGCCGCGCCGCTCAAGCTTCTGCGCAGACCCATCTCCTGGCAGCGTAACGTCGCGGCGCTTAGCGGGTAGCTACGTGCGTGTCCAATCGCGGCTTCCACGACATCTCGATCTACCACGAGCGCACCCGGACGCGCGGCGTCCAGCCGGTCGTCTACTGGACCAGCCGCGCGATCCTCGTGCCCTTGCTGCGGCTCGTCTTCTGGCTCGGGCGCATTGGACGCGAGCACGTTCCCGACGAGGGTGCGGTCCTGCTGGCCGCCAACCACCGCAGCTCCCTCGACCCGTTCGTCATCGGCTGCTGCGTCAAGCGGCCGATGTACTTCATGGCCAAGCGGGAGCTCTTCAACCACCGTCTCTTCGGCTGGTACCTCAACTGCCTCGGGGCGTTCCCGGTTCGCCGCGGCGAGTCCGACGAGGAGGCGCTCGCGACCGCGGCGGCGGTGCTCGAGCGGGGCGATCCGCTGACGATCTTCCCCGAGGGCAAGCGCTTTCCCGCGGGCGCGCTGCGCAGGCCGCGGCGGGGCGTCGGCAGGCTCGCCCTGGAGACCGGAGCGCCGGTCGTGCCTGTGGCGGTGGCCGGCACCGAGCGGGCGCGCGACGGTTGGCGGATCAACCCGTGCCGGGTGCGCATCCGCATCGGCCGCCCGCTCACGTTTCCCCGCGTCGAGAGGCCGTCGCAGCACCTCGCGAGCGAGGTGACAGGGCGCATCTGGCCGTGTGTCGAGCTCCAATGGGAGTGGCTCGGCGGCCTACCCCCGCTGCGGCGCGCAGCCGTCATCGGCGCCGGCTCGATGGGCTCGGCGCTGGCGGTGCTGCTTGCGCGCGGAGGCCTCGAGGTGCAGCTGGGCGCCCGAACCGCCGCACAGGCCGAGCTGCTTGCCGCCGAACGGCAGAACGCCCGCTACCTGCCGGGAGTCGAGCTGCCGCCGGAGGTGTCGGTCTCCACGGTCGAGGAGATCGAGCTCGCGGGCGTCGACCTGGTCGTGCTCGCCGTGCCATCGAGCGCCCTGCCAGCTGCGGTCGCGCGCTCGGGTGCGGGCATCGGGCAGCGCAGCGCCGTGCTGGTCGCGTCGAAGGGGCTCGTCGGCCCGCTCGGCACGACGCCGTCGCGCTACGTCGGCGAGCGCGTCAGGGCGCGGGCAGTCGCCGTGCTCGGCGGCCCCGTGCACGCGCTCGAGGCGGTGCGCAGCGGCGCCGCGGCGGTCCTGGCCTCCGACGACCTCGACTTCCAGATCCAGCTCGGGGACGTGCTCGAGGCGGCCGGCACGGACATCGAGTGCAGCGATGACCTGGTGGGCACGGAGCTCGCCGGGGCCGCCAAGAACGCCGCCGCGCTCGCAGCCGCGGCGGCCGCAGGCGAGGGAATGAACGCCGCGGGTGCTGCGGCTGGACGCGTCTTCTGCGAGGTGCACGAGCTCGCCCTGCGCGAAGGCGCTCGCGGCGAGACCTTCGCCGGGCTGGCGGGTGCCGGCGATCTGGTCAGCACCGTGCTCGCCGCCGGCAGCCGCAACCGGCGCGCCGGGGAGGAGCTCGCCAACGGCGTGCCCGCCGAGCAGATCCCGGGCGTTCTCGGTCAGGCGGCGGAGGCGCTCGACTGCGTGCCGTTGCTCGCCCAGCGGCTCGAGAGCGCCGGCCTCGAGGCCGGCGCGCTCGGCCGCCTGCGCGACCTCGTCGAAGGACGGCTGGCCGCGTCGGATTGGGTCGCAGGCCTCGGAACCGGGACCGGCGAGCGAACCCGGGCGGACCGTGAGACCAGGGCGGCGTGACATGCAGCGCCGCCTCAGACGCCTGACCGCCCGCCGGGTGCCGCCGCACACCGGGCGAGCCCTCCGCGCAAGCGCGCGACTACGCTCAGCGCCAGGTGACCGAAGCGAAGTCCAAGGCGAGGCTCGACGAGGAGTTCAGCGACCTCTATCGAGCGCACCTACGCGACGTCTACTCCTACGCCTACTACCGCATCGGCAACCACCACGACGCCGAGGATCTCACCGAGCAGACCTTCCTCCAGGCCTACCGTCACTTCGAGCGGGCACAGCGGGAGTCCGACGGCAGGCCGCTGCGGCCATGGCTGATCCGCATCGCGCACAACCTCGCGGCCAACTACCACCGCGACCGCTCGCGCAGGCCGCAGACCCAGCTCGAGGACGCGGCGGTGCTCCCCTCCGGGCGCGGCACCGAGGACGTCGCGGAGGGGCGCGCGGAGCTCGAGCGGCTGGTGGCCGGAGTCGGGGCGCTGCCGGACGATCGGCGCGACGCGCTGATCATGCGCTTCGCGCTCGGCATGGACAACCGCGAGATCGCGCGGGCGCTCGGGCGCTCCGAGGGTGCAACCAAGGTGCTCATCCACCGCGCCATCCGGCAGCTCGAGCAGACTGTCAAGGAGGACTGATGACATGAGCGACGTTGAGCAACGACTGCGCCTCGCCCTGGCACCGGTGGAGCCGCCGGGCACGCTGACCGACCGCTTCGAGCGCGCGCTGACCGAGATCACCGGCGCTGCCGTCGACGAGCTCGCCGACTGGGAGCTGCGCGCGATGCGCGACCCGCGCAACTGGATCCGCCCGGCGGCCGCCGTCGTCGGAGGCGGCTTGGCCGGCGTCACGCTGTTGATCGTTCGGACGCAGCTCCAGCGCAGGCGGCGCGGGCGCTCCGCGCGGGCGCTCGATCGCGCCGTGCGCGACCCCGCCCGGCAGGTGGGTCGCTCCGTGCGCGACCCCGCCCGCCAGCTCGGGCGCAGGCTCGGCCGCTAGGGCCGCTTCACGGCCTCGGGCGCTAGCCGAGCCGCGGTCCCGCGGTGGGCGCTGGGGTTCGCGGGGCTCGCCTCAGCTCGCCGCCGCAGCGGGCTGAGCGGGACTCGCCAGCCCGGCGCCGATGCCGAGTGCGGCGATCCCGAGATGGAGCAGGTGGTCCGCGAAGTTGACCGGGATCAGGCCGAGCACGTTGTCGCCGGCGATCAGGCCCCAGAGCGTGACGATCCCGTAGACGACGCCGAAGCCGAGCGCGTAGGCGCGCGACCCCGAGGCCGAGCCCATCACCGCCAGTCCGATCGCACCGCTTGCCAGGTGGACGAGGTTGTGCCAGCCGTTGACCTCGAACACAATCAGGTTGTGGCCCTCGACGTCGCTACCGACGCCGAAGCTCGTGTCGACGAGGAACCCGAGGAGCCCCGCGAGCACCAGCACGGCACCGAAGACGAGTGAGTAGAGCTCAGCGGGCGTACGTCCTTCCAAGACCTGCCTC
>JBBSNQ010000212.1:0-3311 GCA_038232575.1 Solirubrobacterales bacterium
CGTAAAGCTGGAGAAGCCACGGAAGCGCGCCCCGGGCGGCGGCGGTACTCGGCGGCGCCGGCGCGGGCGCGGCCCGCACACCGCCCTCGTGCTGGGCGGGGGCGGCGTGACCGGCGGTGTCTACGAGGTCGGGGCGCTGCGCGCGTTCGACCTCCTCTTCGTCGATCGCACGGTCAACCAGTTCGACGTCTACGTGGGCACGAGCGTCGGCTCGGTGCTGGCGAGCATGGCCGCCAACGGAGTCACGCCCGAGCAGATGATGCGCGTGCTCAACCAGCGCGTGCCGACTCCGTTCGGCGAGGTGAATATGGGGACGGTGCTGGCGCCGAGCTACCTCGAGCTGGCCCGCAGCATGGCGCTGATGCCGCTGCGCATGCTCGGAGTCGCGCGCTCCCTGCTCGCCAACCTCGGCTCCGTCTCGGTGATGGACCTGGCGCTCGAGCTGGCCGACGGCCTGCCGTCCGGCTTCTACGACGGGCGGCGCATGGAGCGCTACATGGAGCGCGTGCTGGGCGACCCCGACCGCACCAACGACTTCCGCAAGCTCTCGCGCGAGCTCTACCTCACCGGCACCGACCTCGACAGCTGCGAGCGGATCGTGTTCGGCCAGAAGGGCTGGGACGACGTCGCGATCTCGCAGGCGGTGCGCGCGTCGACGGCGCTGCCGATGGTGTTCCGGCCCGCCGACGTGAAGGGCCGGCAGATCGTCGACGGTGGCATCCGCTCGACCACGAACGTCGACATCGCGATCGAGCGCGGGGCGAAGTTCGTGATGGTGGTTAACCCGCTCGTGCCCTACGTCAACGACTTCCAGGAGACTACGCGCACGCTTTTCGGCACGCGGCCGCGCCGGGTCTCCGATGTCGGCTTCGCGCAGATCGGCTACCAGTCGTTCAAGCTGCTCGCTCATCAGCGCCTGCACCAGGCGGTCCGCTTCTGGGAGCAGAAGTACCCGGGCGTGGACATCGTGCTGATCGAGCCGGATCCCCACGACGCGCTGATGTTCGAGACCCACATCCTCGACTTCCGAAAGCGCACCGAGATCGCCCGCCACGGCTTTGAGTCGGTCAGCCTCAAGCTGCTCGAGGACTACGATCGACTGCGCACGATCTGCGCGCGCCACGACATCGAGATCTCCGCCGAGCGAATCCGCTCGGTCACAGAGCACTTCGGCGAGGATCAGGAGCAGACGCGCGCTTGGCGGCGCATCCTCGAGCAGACGACTGGCGCTCTCCTGCGCCAGTCGCAGCAGTCCTAGCAGGTCCGCTGGGGCGCAAGCGCCGCCGGATCAGGCAGACTAGAGCGCCTCAGCCGGAGTAGAGCGCCTCGATCTCGCGCTCGTAGCGCTCGGTGACGACGCCGCGCTTGACCTTGAGCGTCGGCGTCAACTCGTCGGCCTCCTGCGAGAGGTCCTGGGGGAGGATCGTGAAGCGCTTGATCTGCTCGACGCGTCCGACGGCGTTGTTGACGGCGTCGATCGTACGGCTGACCTCGGCGCGCATGGCCTCCGAGGAGGGCAGGTCCTCGATGCTCACGCCATGCTCCTCGGCGAACGCCGGCGCCTCCTCCTGGTCGAGCGTCAGCAGCGCGACCAGGTAGGCCCGGCGGTCGCCGATCACGAGCGCCTGCGAGATCCAGCGGTCCTGCTTGAGCTGGTTCTCGAGGTTCGCCGGCGTAATGTTCTTGCCGCCCGCGGTGATGATCAGATCCTTCTTGCGGCCGGTGATGTAGACGAAGCCGTCCTCGTCGATCCGCGCCAGGTCGCCCGTGTGCAGCCAGCCGTCGATGAGCGTCTCGGCCGTGGCCTCGTCGTTCTTGTAGTAGCCCTGGAAGATGTTGGCGCCGCGCAGCAGCAGCTCGCCGTCTTCGGCGATGCGGGTCTCGACCCCGGGGAGCGGCTTGCCGACCGACCCGAAGCGGTTCTCGGTGAGCGTGTTGCCGGTGGCGACCGTCGAGGTCTCGGTCATGCCGTAGCCCTCGAGCACGGGAACCCCGCAGGCGTGGAAGAACTCGAGGATCTCCTGCGCGATCGGCGCGGCGCCGGTGATGGCGCTGCGCAGCCGGCCCCCGAAGAGCGCGCGCACCTTCGAGAGCACGAGCCTGTCGGCGATCCGCAGCCGCAGCGCGAGCAGCGGACCGGCCTTTTCGCCCCGCTGCTCGAGCTCCCGAGCCCGCCGCCCGGTGTTCACCGAGCCCCAGAAGATCGCCTGCTTGAGACGGCTCGCCTCGGCGACCCGAGCGGTCGCGGTCGTGTAGATCTTCTCGAAGATCCGCGGCACCGACGGGAAGTTGGTCGGCGCGACCTCCTGGAGGTTTGGCACGATGCGCTCCACGTCCCGCTCCCAGTAGGCGATCGTGCTGCCGAGGTCGATTGCCCCGAACTGCACGAGGATCGCGAACGCGTGCGCCAGCGGGAGGAAGAGGAAGATGACCTCGTTCTCGCGGAGAACGTCGTGCGCCGCGGCCATGTCCAGGACGTCGCGGTAGTTGCCGTGGGTGAGGATGCAGCACTTGGGCGGGCCTGTGGTGCCCGAGGTGTAGATGTAGAGGCATGGATCCTCCGGCCCGATGCTCGACATGCGCTCTTCGAGCTCGGCACCCGCGCGCGTGCGGCCCTTCTCTCTGAGCGCTTCGAGCGAGATCGCACCGCCGAGGCCGCCCTTGGGCTCCATCACGATCACGTGCTCGAGCGCGGGCAGCGAGGACTCGACCTGGCGCAGCTTGGCCAGCTGCTCGGCGTCCTCGACGAAGACCGCGCGCGACTCTGAGTGCTCGAGCACGTACTGGCTCTCCTCGGGGGAGTTGGTCTGGTAGACGGTCACCGTCACCGCGCCGGCGCAGAGCGTGGCGAAGTTCGCGTACGTCCACTCCGGGCGGGTGTTGGCGATGATGGCGACCCGGTCGCCCTGCTCGACCCCGAGGTCGACGAGTCCGAGCGCGATCTCCCGTGCCGTGCGGTCGAGGTCGGCGTAGGAGACGTCGGTCCACTCCGCGCCTGCCTTGTAGCGCAGCGCCGGCGCGTCACCGCGGCGCTCGGCCGCCAGGGCGAGCATGTCCGCCATCGTGCGCGATCCCGTTCCGGTAGCCGTCTGGCTTACCGTTCCTGCCTCCATGTTGCCTGCCTCCTGCTCTCGCGTGCGAAGGCGGGCAGTCTAGGCGCTGCGTGCCCGCTGGCGGCTCCTAGGCGGCGCTGGCGGGTACGGGCTCGCGCTCCGGGGGCGACTCTCTTAGGGAGTTCAGGAACAGGGTCTTATCGATCCGTCCCTGGAAGATCGGCACCCCGAGCTCCATGCACCTCACGATCACCTCGC
>JBBSNQ010000213.1:0-3303 GCA_038232575.1 Solirubrobacterales bacterium
AGACGCTGGCGGTCGTGGGGGCGGGCACGATCGGCCTGCTGACGATCGCGGCGCTGCGCGAGCTCGAGCCGCGCGCCACGGTGCTCGCCGTGGGCAAGCACTCCGCTCAGCAGCTCGAGGCGCGCCGCCTGGGAGCCGACGACGCCTGCGCTCCCGACAGACTCCACCTCGCGGGGGCGCAGCTGACCGGCGCGCGCAGGCTCGTCGGCCATCTCGGCCGCGAGCTCCTGCTCGGGGGCTTCGACACGGTGCTCGACTGCGTCGGCTCCGGGGACTCGCTCGAGGCGGCGAGCACGACGGCGCGCCCGCGCGGCCGGGTCGGGCTGGTCGGCATGCCGGGCAAGATCAGCGCGGACCTCGCGCTCGCGTGGCAGCGCGAGCTGCGCGTCTGCGGCGCCTACGGCTACCGGCGCGACTTCCCTGCTGCGGTCGAGCTCGCCGGACGGCTGCGGCCCGGACGGCTCGTGGCCCGCGGCTGGCATCTGCGTGACTACCGCGACGCGCTCGACGCGGCGCCGCGCGCCGCCCGCTCGGGGAAGGTCAAGACCGTGTTCGACCTGCGAGGCGCGGAGTGAGTGCGCTGAGAGGCACGCGATGAGCGCGATCGGCAGGCGCACGGCACACCGGCCCGCGCCGGTCGAGCGAGTGTCCGGCCCGCGACGCGTACCGGCCTCGGCGGAGCGCGAGGCGTGCGTCGTCGAGGTGACCGAGTCCTCGCCGCCGACGCTCTTCCACGCGGGCGAGTCCTTCCGGCTCGAGCGCCTCCCGGTGGGCTCGCGCATCGTCTACCCACCGCCGCCGCTCAAGGGCTACGCAGACCCCGGCGCCGCGATTGCCGCTGCGCTCGACTCGCCGCTCGGCAGGGACCCGCTCGACACACTGCTGCGGCCCGGGATGCGGCTGACGATCGCCTTCGACGACATCTCCGTGCCGCTGCCGCAGATGCGCACGCCCGATGTGCGCCAGCTCGTGATCGAGCAGGTGCTCGAGCGTGCCTACCGGGCCGGCGTCGACGACATCCACCTGATCGCCGCGCTCGCGCTGCACCGGCGCATGACTGCGGCCGAGTTGAAGCGCTCGGTCGGTACGCGCGTGTTCGATGCGTTCTATCCCGATCGGCTCTACAACCACGACGCCGAGGACCCGGAGGGCAACACGAAGCTGGGGGAGACGGCGCAGGGCGAGGCCGTGACGCTCAATCGCCGTGCTGCGGAGTCAGACCTGCTCGTCTACGTGCACGTGATCACGGCGACGCTGCAGGGCGGTCCGAAGTCGGCGGCGATCGGGCTCGGCACCTACGAGTCGATCCGCGCCCACCACAACGTGCACACGCTGCGCCACTCGCGCTCCTTCATGGACCCCGAGCACAGCGCGCTGCACCACTCCTCGGGGCGCCAGGGGGATCTGATCGAGGACGCCGTGCCGACGTTCCACGTCGAGGCGTGCGTGAACAACGACATGTACGCAGCGCCGCTGCGCTTCCTGGGCAAGCCGGAGCACCGCTGGAGCGCGCGCGAGCAGGCGACCTTCGCGGCGCTCAAGCGGGCTGCTGACCGCGCGCCGGCGCGCCTGCGGCGCACGGTTTTCCAGCGCCAGGAGTCGCCGTTCGAGATCACGAGCGTTGCCGCCGGTGCGATCGCGCCTGTGCACGAGGTGACGCTCGAGCGCTCGGCCGAGCAGCAGGCGGTGCTCGTGGAGGGGCAGTCGGACATCGTCACCGCCGGGCTGCCCTACGTCGGTCCCTACAACGTCAACTCGATTCTCAACCCGGTGCTCGTGATGTGCCTGGGCCTCGGCTACTTCTTCAACCTCTCCCGGGGCAAGCCGCTGGTCCGGCCCGGAGGAGTGATGATCTTCACCCATCCGGTGGAGCGCGACTTCCATCCAGTGCACCATCCCTCCTACATCGATTTCTACGAGGAGGTGCTCGCTGAGACGACCGACCCCGTCGAGATCGAGCGCCGCTTCGAGCGCTCCTACGCCGAGGACGAGTGGTACCGCCACCTCTACCGCACCTCGAACGCCTACCACGGCGTTCACCCCTTCTACATGTGGTACTGGGGGGCACACGCGCTCGAGCACGTGGGCGAGGTGATCTTCGTGGGCGGCGACCCGCAGGCGTGCCGGCGGATGGGCTTCCGCCGTACGGACACGATGCGCGATGCGCTCGAGCTGGCCGAGCAGGTCGTGGGTCGCGAGCCGTCATTGACCCACCTGCACTGCCCGCCGATCTTCTACTGCGAGGTCACTTGAGGGGTCGCATGCGACGCGGGGGCGACGCTTGAGGTTCCCGACCGGGGGCCGGACGCTCGAACGGCTGGCCGGGAGCGGGGGAGGATCGCGCGCGGGGACGGGTAGCTCGCGCGCGCAGGGTTCGGGGCGCCGGCACGCGCGCGCCGGGCTCACACGCTGGCGCACGGTGCGCGCCGGCCCCGACCCCTGGGCGGGGGCCGGCGAGGTCGCCGACCAGGAGTGGCTTCGCAGGCGCGCGCCGTCGCTTGCGCGCGAGGCTCTGCAGCAGGGGCTCCTGTTTCCGGTCACGCGCCTCTTCGCCCAGCCGACGGTCACGGGCGCCGCGGACCTGATGCACGCGCCCCAGCCGGCGGTCCTCGCTCCGAATCACGGCAGCGACATCGACACGCCGCTGATCCTCTCGGCGCTACCGCGGGCGTGGCGAGCGCGCACGCTCGTCGGGGCGGCGAGCGACCGCTTCTACCGCCGGCACTTCTACGCCGTGATGACGGGCTTCTGGATCAACACCTTTCCGTTCGACCGCTCCGGCGACGGCCGCGGCATCGCCGGGGCCGCCGAGCTCCTGAGGGAGGGACACAACGTGCTCCTGTACCCACAGGGCACGCGCTCCTCGGGCGAGGTGGACGGCTTTCGCAGCGGGGTCGCGCGGCTCTGCGTGGCGACCGGCGCGCCCCTCGTCCCGGTCTACGTCGGGGGCACGGCTCTGATCATGCCCAAGGACCGCGGCCTCTCCCGGCGCGGCTCGGCGTCGGTTCGGTTCGGGCGACCGCTTGTGCCCTCGGGAGAGGAGGACCCCGCCCAGTTCCTCGAGCGCTTCCGCGAGGCGATGGCCGCGCTGGCGTCGCAGCGGCGCGATAGGGCCTGAGCGCCGCGCTCAGCCTTTCCCGCTAACCGTCCTCGTCGCCCCGGCGCTCACGCTCTGCCTGCTCGCGCTTGCGCTCGGCCTCACATTCACGCCGAGCCTTGGCCGTCGGCTTTGCCTCGCACTCCGCTTTGGCCACGCATTCGCGCCTTGCCTTCGCCTTCGACTTGGTCTCCTCGCACCTGCGC